>CALHMM010000047.1 GCA_938034715.1 Minisyncoccota bacterium | reverse complement strand
GTCGCCGAGCCACACAAACCTTCCTCCCATGCGTAATCATCAATTCATTTATTGCAAGGTAATCCTCCTGCGCAACAAGCTGATTCAAATCGCGACGAACTCCTTCGATTGTAGAACTCTTGGTGATTTCAAGCAACCGAGAAATTCTATAAACATGCGTATCTACGGCGACACTTATATGCATACCAAATGCTTTTGACATAACAATTGCTGCTGTTTTTTTTGCCACACCGGGCAGTCTCTGAAGAGCCTCAAAGTCCTGTGGTACATCCCCATCAAAATCATCAAGCAATACTTTTCCCATACCTTTCAGGTTTTTCGCTTTGTTGCGATAAAATCCAGCAGAGTAGATCTCACCTTCCAATACTCGCAAATCTGACTGTGCATAATCTTTCGCAGTTCTATATTTTTTGAAAAGATCAACAGTGATCATATTGACACGTTCATCAGTACATTGTGCACTAAGCGCAGTTGCAACTACAAGCTCCAACGGATTTGCATAAACAAGAAATGGTCCAGTTGTAGGATATTCACTCTTCAGCAATTTGATGATTTCAGTCGTTTTTTGTTGTTTATTCATAGTTACCTCGTCAAAGCAATCTTATGCAGAAAAGTCTTTACCCAACCCCGTTCACTACTTCACTAATCCTTACCAACTTCCACCGCCGCCACCACCACCACCGCCGCCAGAACCACCGCCGCTAAAGCCGCTCCCACCAGAAGATGGCCTCGACAAAGCGACAGCTCCAGCAGCAGCAGCGAAACCAGACGTGGCACTGCTCATATCACCAGCACTAAAATCAGCAGCATTTGCTCCAACAAACCATGTTGACTCTCGTGCATCATAGATTCCTTCAAATTGCTGAGCCCATTCATCTTCGACACCAAGCACCATCGCATAAGGCAAATACTTCTCAAAAGTTGCTGAACTTTTAAAATACTCAGAATGAGGACTTTGAGTCATTGCAATAGGTCTCTTTTCTGAAGCTTCGAGATACTTTTTCAATCCCAGTATCTGCTGATACACACGCACACCTTCAGTCGTCTTCCTTGGCATAAAACGTCCAAATGCTGCGACCACTAAAAGGCTAGCAATGATACTACCAAAGCCAATGATACCAACAGCAGCACCAATCACTCGTCCAACAAAAAACATAAGAATAAAAAACACCACAATTGCACCTAAATAATACATCCACCGTACTTTTGTCGGATTCTTAACGAAAACACCGTCCTCAGTTACGGCTATGTATCCCATTTCTGTTATTTTTTCAATCGACTTATAAAATACATTTTTAAGAGATGAAAGCATTACTTCGTCCTCATAGCCTCCTGGCGCTATGAATTTTTCGTAATTCTCTTGAGATTTTTCAATACGCTTATCTTTAGGGGTTTTGGATAGTACAGTATATTGCTCGCGCATATACTGTACGATTTCATCAGCATTCTTTTTCTTTCCGAAAACCCCATCCAAAAATACTCTCTCGTACTCTCGCAATGACTCGTCACGCTTCCACTCCTTACGTCGTAACAATTTATAGTCCTCTTTGCCCAAAAAACCATTTTTTTCAATACGCTCAATTACAAAATAACCACGAATTGCCAGAGAAATAAAGATTGATGAAATGTCCTTACGATGAGCTTTTTCATCTACGATAATTCCAATCTCAAAGGGTGATAATTTCTTTCCTGCAATCTCAGGAATTTCCCATCGCGCAACAACGGACTTTCCTTCAGGAATTTCAGGATCACGACCGTGACGATACCAATACGCTCCCATAAAAAATACACACGCAAAAGGCAAAAACAAGATAAGGTTGTCTCGCAAAAACGAGATAAACATACTATGGAGATCAGGCTTCTCTACAATCCCCTTTGGAAATCCAGTAACAATCGTAAAGCCTTCGCCAGGAGCAAGAGGACGAGCCCTAAGCACACCATCACGATCCTCTGCAATGACCCAACTACATTTTTCGTTGCTACCATACCTTCCGACAAAGCAATCATTTTTTATGGACTCAGAATTTACTACACCCAAGCCTTCCTCAAATTGCACAACCGCAGAAGACTGCATTATAGGCACTTTCCATTCATCACCTGTTACATTCCAATACAACTCGTCATGTTGATCAAAAAAATTTATTGCACGTTTAACAGTGTACCCAATTGTATATGTCTCACGCCCATTGATGAAGACATTTTCATCTCCTACTCGGATGACTACTCTACCATTAGACCGCGTAACTTTTGTCTTCGGATTATCTTGCTTTGAGTCACGTACAATGATATCTGAAATATTCAAAGAAAAATTTCCGCCACGCGCCTTGTATTTATAAGGAATTTCGCGGTAAATACCGCGCCGCTTCTGCTGACCAAAATCATATTCAATTTCCTCAATGACGCGGACAGAAGCATCAGAATTTATTGTCATCGACGTATCAAAGGATACTATATGCTCGCCATCAGGCACAGGAATAACAGGTTTTGTACGACCAGATGCTAAATCATTCGCATCTTCATCTACAATTTGTTGCGCCGAGACATTTGGAGCACAAATTACACTGAATAGAAAACTAAGCAACAAAAAAACTACCAAAAAACTTACCGTATTTACAAGAAACGCTTTATGATTCATAGAACAATTATGTCATAAAAATCTATTACGGACTATATTATACGGAGCAACATCTATAAATAACCAATCCCTGCATAAGATTTTGAACGCAATTGCTTGTGAAAAGTAATGGCAAAGCGGTGCGCCTCCTCACGCAGTGCTTCAAGTGTAATTTCATCTTCCACAATTTCGCGCGCTACAGGGTATTTCGTCGTTTGATACACATCAACCTTTTTTCGGGTTGGACCTTTAGCAACGCTCAACAAACCAATCGTCTTTGGCACATCAAATCCTTCAAAAAGTTTCTCACCCATATTGATATGACCTTGCCCACCATCGAGAATGATTGCCGTAGGCGCACCCCAGTCATCGAGATGTCCCAAACGTCGCGCAATTACTTCACGCATTGCAGCTACGTCATTGATCCCTTCAACTGCTTTGATCTTAAACTTTCTGTATGACTTCTTTTGTGGCTCTCCATTTACAAAAACGACCATCGAAGCGACCATGAAGTCCCCATCAAGATGTGAGATATCATACGCCTCAAGCCGTGTGACGGTACGATCAAAATTTGGCAACAGTGAATCCTTACGTGAAATAAGCGCCACATCATTGATGTGTGTTAACGCATAAATCTGCTTTTTACAAATCTCCGCCTCTTCAAATTCCTCCATCTTTGCATGTCGGCGCATCTCTACTTCTAGACTACGTAAGATTTTACCCTTATGACCCGTCAAGAAAAGTGAAATATTTCGCATGTTACGCTTGTAATCTGCTGACGAAATCTTCCCAGCAAAGGGACCGGGACATAGACCTATCTGATGATCCAAGCAACCTTTTTCACTACGCTCTTTGCGCACATGAAAAGGGAAAATCTTACGAATAATCTTCAGCGCTAGGTACATCTGATCTTGTGAGGTGTATGGACCAAACTTTTTTCCTCGCGTATACTCTGGTTTTTTAAATTTTTCTTTGACAAAGTCAGTCTCTCGCACAACCTCCACACGCGGAAACTCTTCTTTTGTAATGACAAAATAGCTATAGCTCTTATCATCCTTGCCATCGATATTGTACTTGGGTTGAAACTTCTTAATAAGCTCCGCTTCCAAAATAAGAGCCTCTAAAACGCTATCGGTCTGGCGCACTTCGATGTCTTGCGTTTGATCTGTAAGTAATTTCATACGATACCCACGACTCTTCTCTTCTTGCCCGCTGAAATACTGTCCTACACGAGAACGCAAAGATGTAGCTTTACCCACATATAAGACCTCATCTTTATCTGATTTGTAAAGGTAAACCCCGGGCTCCCGCGGAAGCTCTTTTATGATATTCTTTGCACGCTCTTTTTTCATAGTCGAGTAATTTATCATACCAACAGTCGACACCTCCCCATGTCAAAAAACTTCCCAGAAAATTTATTTTTGTGGTTTCTGACGAATCATCTCCGCCTCAGTGAAGGGTCCATCAAAAAAATCCTCTTCTATGTAATCTGCACTTCCTTCATGAGCCTGATAATACATCTGTATCGCTGGTTTTCCTTCGTGTAAAATCATAGCGTAATATGCTCCAGGGAAAAGTTCTGCCTTTTTTGTTCCAGGAAACACAAAGTATTCGACACCATCAAGATCAGCGTAAAAACGCTTCTCAATATGCCCACCAAAAACTGCTTGGACTCTATATTTTGTAAACAGTTCTCGCATTTGCACATGATTGACCACTGGCTTTTTCAACGTCATTGGCTCTGGCACAAATGAGTGGTGTGCAAAAATGTACACATGCTTATCAGTATTAAGTACTTGTTCAAGCCACGATACAGTCTCTTTGGGTACATATCCAGGCACATGATCACCAGAAAGTGGGTTAATAGATGTGCCATCCTTACGATAATTCGTATCGAAAATAATAAAACGATATGGCCCTTGGTCAATTACCTGATTGATATCACTCTGCGCAAGCTCTTCGCGAAAATGTCGACGTGCCACACTTCGCAAATCATGATTTCCGATAACCCAATGAATCGGAATCCCTGCCTGTGCAATCTCATCGCGCACCATACCCAACTCGATAACGCCGATATCCTTATCCACCCCAGAGCCCTCGATGACATCACCCAAATGAGCGATAAAAGAAGGTTGAAATTCTTGCATAGCTGTCACAAACTGTCGCAACTGATCAAGATAAACGTCAGGCATATATCGTTCATCAGTTCGTATACCGTTTGCATCCAATCGGAGCTTTGAATCCAGATGTGTATCTGTAATCAGCCCAACCTTTAACTGCTCACCTGCAAGGCTCACTTTTCGCTCCCACAATGGGATCTCTTCAATTACAGGAAAAGGGAAAGCCCAGGAAAACGTGTGACTACCCTCATCGTAATCTCGCTCAAAAGTACTTTTGGATATACTATAGTGCACCAACAGGCCAAAGACGATTGATAACACAAAGGTAACAATAGTCGCCAATAGAACTAAATGAGAAATACGCATTACAAATCAATAGTACTTATAACCCCAGTATAAAGGATTATACAAATTTAAACCAAAATTTTACTTCATCCGCGCTAACACAGGTTTCAAGAAAGCGCCTGTAGCACTTTCTTTGTGATATTTTGCGATCTCTTCCGGTGAACCACTAGCAATCATCTTTCCACCACCTGCTCCACCTTCAGGACCCATATCAATGATCCAATCAGCATTTTTGATCACATCCATATTATGCTCAATCACCACAATCGTATTACCCATATCCACTAAACGCCCAAGAACCTCTAGTAGCTTCTCAACATCAGCAAAGTGAAGACCTGTCGTAGGCTCATCAAGGATATAAAGTGTATTACCTGTCGCCTTTTTAGAAAGTTCTGTGGCAAGTTTAATTCTTTGCGCTTCGCCACCACTAAGCGTCGTTGCACTTTGCCCGAGGTGAATGTACCCAAGGCCTACGTCTTGCAATGTCTGCACAATTTTTGCAATAGCGGGATATGCAGAAAAAAACTCCACGGCTTCATTGACCGTCATCGCAAGTACATCAGCAATTGTTTTGCCACGATAAGTAACTTGCAATGTCTCGGAATTATAACGCTTTCCTTCACACACGTCACATGGCAGATACACATCCGCCATAAACTGCATCTCAATTTTGAGATAACCTTCCCCTTCACAATTATCACAACGGCCTCCACGCACATTAAAGCTAAATCGCCCTGGCTTATATCCTCGCGCTCGCGCCGTCTTGGTTGCTACAAACAATTCACGAATTGAAGTAAACACACCTGTATATGTCGCAGGATTAGAGCGTGGTGTACGCCCAATCGGCGTTTGATCAATCATGATGACCTTATCAATATACTCCAGTCCATCAATATCACGATGAGCGCCTGGCCGCACCATCGATCGCATCACCTTATGTGCTGCCCCTTTATAGAGAATATCTTCCACAAGCGTACTCTTTCCACTACCGCTAACACCAGTAACCACATTAAGCATCCGTAGAGGAAAACTCACATTTACACCTTTCAGGTTGTGCTCTGTCGCTCCACGAATTGTCAGGAGCTTCTTATTCTTCATATTGCGACGTTCTTGTGGAACTGGAATTACCTTTGCCCCATTAAGATACTGCGCGGTCAAAGATTTCTTCACCTTCATCACTTCCTTTGGCGTACCAGCTGCTACCACATGACCGCCATGCTTGCCTGCGCCAGGGCCGATATCTACGAGATAATCAGCCGCCATCATCGTCTCCTCATCATGCTCGATAACGATCACACTATTACCCAAATCACGTAAGTGCAACAACGTCTCCAATAGTCGCGCATTGTCACGAGCATGCAACCCAATCGATGGCTCATCGAGAATATAGAGCACGCCTACAAGCTGTGACCCGATCTGACTAGCAAGCCGGATGCGTTGCGATTCTCCACCACTGAGTGTATGTGCGCTACGAGAAAGTGAAAGATACCCAAGGCCAACTTTATCAAGAAAAGTGAGCCTACTGACAATTTCGTGAACAACCTGCGCACCAATAATCTTTTCCCTTTTATTCATCGCTGCAGAAAATTCCCGGAAATACAACGTCACATCACTGATTGTCATGCGCGCCACATCATCGATATTTTTACTGTTTGTGTCATGACCAATACGCACCCAAAGCGTTTCATCACGAAAACGCGCCCCGCGACATGTTGAGCACGGTTTTTGCGACATATACTGCTCAATATCTTTACGCACACTATCACTATCAGTCTTGCGATAACGATCTTGGAGAAACCCAACAATACCACGCCATGTAACATCAAATTTCCACACACTACCTTTTGCACTTCGCAACTTCACTGGTATCTCATCTGGCTCATCATCACCTTCAAGTAAGATTTTCATCTTATTATCAGGAATGTCTTTCAAGCGCATGTTATCAGGAATATGATAGTACGACAGCACGGCGTTAAAAATCCCACCATAGTAACTACTCTTTTTTTTATTACTCCACGGCAATATGCCCCCGCCAGCAATCGTTTTATCCATATCATCCACCACAAGCTGCGCATCAATCTCCTTCTTTACGCCCAACCCTTCACAGTCAGCACATGCACCATACGGAGAATTAAAGCTGAATAATCGCGGTTCCAAATCAGGAAAAGCGATATCTCCATGCTGTGCACATGCTAGCTTCTGGTTGAATCGAGCGATCATACCATCCGACTTTTTTGTAGTTTTCTTGGTAGTTTTTTTTGTTCCCTTCTTTGCCTTGCCCTGTGTTTTCTTTACTGTCACCAAACCATCAGCAATCTTCAATGAGATCTCAACCGCTTCAAATAGCCGAGAAATCTCGTCCTCTTTAGTAGACACTTCATCCACAACGACATCGATATCGTGCTTCTTATGTCGGTCAAGTGCGATATCATCAGCGCTCTCAAGAGAAAATTTTTCCCCATTAACATAAGCGTCCATAAACCCCCTGTCCCACATATCACTAAGAAGCTTAAGGTACGTCCCTTTACGAGCACGTACCACTGGAGCACAAATCTCTACCTCTGCCCCACGACCAAAATCAATAATCTGCGAGACGATTTCATCAGTGGAAAGTGCAGTGATGGCGCTATCACACTGCGGACAATACGGTGTTCCGATCTTCGCATAAAGAAGTCGCAAGTAATCCTGAATCTCCGTAACAGTACCAACAGTTGAGCGAGGATTATGCGATGTCGTCTTTTGATCGATCGAAATCGCTGGTGAAAGCCCTTCAATCGTATCTACATCAGGCTTATCCATCTGGCCCAAAAACTGTCGCGCGTAACTAGACAGAGACTCCAGATACCGCCGTTGCCCCTCAGCGAAAATCGTATCGAAAGCAAGTGTAGATTTTCCACTTCCCGAAAGACCTGTAAATACCACAAAAGAATCTCGAGGAACACTCAAATTCACATTTTTCAAATTATGCTCTCGCGCACCTTTAATAACAATTTGATTCTTCTTCGCTTTTCTCTCAGCCATAATACTTCAATATAAACCAAACACACCAAATACATTAGTACTTCATTATAAATCAAATCCGAGAAAATGAAAATAACATCACTTTCGTCAAAGTATTCAAAATTTTCATTGCACTTCCATGGTAAAATACAAAGATAACTGCAAATATAAAAATATGCGTTCTCTAAAGTACCTCACCCTTTCTCTCTTTTTACTAATAGCAATCCCTGTCACCGCCCAAACCAACAATCTATCAGTTACTACTATTGAGAGAAATCCATTTGTAAAAGCAGATGGAGACCAATTATCTGGATTTAGTATCGAACTCTGGCAAGCTATAGCCAAAGACAACGGTTGGGAATATGATTACACCGTTGTTGATTCATTTAAGGACCTCCTTCGTCCTGTTCGACAAGCACAGACAGATCTCGCAATCGCAAACATCTCTATCACAGCAGATCGTGAGGAAGTAATGGACTTTTCTAGCTCAATCTTTCACAGCGGTCTTCAGATTATGATTCCCACCACTGATGAATCTGGTCGACTCTTTTACAGCCTGGTGAACCCCGTCTCTCTTACTATTTTTGGGATCCTTTTTGCTGGACTGCTTATAGCTTCACATATCCTTTGGTTCGCTGAAAGAAAGAGAGATCCAGAAATTACTATCGCATATATACGCGGTATATGGGACGCTATATGGTGGACTGTGACGCTCGGAGGATTTGGAAAAAATTTACCAACCACAATTCTCGGTCGATTAACACTACTGAGTTGGATGATTGTCTTCACAGGAGCTATATCTCTTTATACTGCAAATACAGCTAGTACGTTTACAACTAATGCCCTTGGGGACCAGATCAAAACAGTCCAAGACCTAAATGGGAAGAGAGTAGGCACCACAGAAGGATCAACCTCGGAGACGTTCCTTAGAGACAAAGACATAAAAACAATCCCCTACAATAGCATCGACCAACTTTTCAATGATCTCAGCAATAAAAAAATTGATGCGATCGTCCATGATACACCGCTACTACAATACTACGCAGCAAATGATGGGAAAGGGAAAGTTATGGTCAGCGGCGAGATTTTTAATGCCGAACAATATGGCATCGCACTTCCGTCAGATAGTCCACTACGTGAAAAAATCAATGAATCTCTCTTGCGATTGCGTGAAAATGGTACGTACGATCAAATCTACAATACGTGGTTTAGTAAATAGCACACAGACAAAGATACTCTATCATATCTATATCAATGCCAAGTAACTAAATTCATTAGATGGATCAAGGAGACCCAACACAACAAAGAAGCTCATTCACAAGGCTGATCGCGCAGTTACTAATTGTAGCTGCTGTAATCGCCGTGCTCAGTGGTCTCTTACTCAGTCTCTACGCAAAGACAAAGCAAAAGGCACTCGACGCAAAAAAACAACTTGAACTAGGAGGGATCCACACGACACTCGTACAATACTATATTGATGAAAATCAAGCCCCTCAAAACCACAGCAATGAAAGTCATTGCGTGATCGGAAAACTCTACAACAACAAAAAATGCCTCCGCGAACTCTCCCGAGATGGGTACGGCGCTCCACCAACCTCACCAAACGATGAGCCATATTACTACTACGATGACGATGAAAAGTTTTATGTGGCGACAAAACTCTCCCGGGAATTACCTAAAGATAAAAAATGCCCCTACGAAAAGGACAGTCATGTATGGTGCAAATTCTATATAAAATAATAGGCTGCCGGAAGAAATATTTCTTCCAACAGCCCTCCTTGGCTTTTATGCCTATTCCTTGCTCATTTCTCACCAAAGCATTGTGCCACAATTAGTCGAATGTGATCCTAGGTCTATACTGAGCTATCATTACGAAATGATCAGCTCTTATAGGAACACCTTCGTTACGGCCAAGATTATAGTCGTTTGTCACTTCTATAACCTCATCTATAGTCATCAAACATTCTAATTCTCGCAACCCCTGCAGCAGTTCTATCATCATAATCAGATCAACTCCAGCACACTCGGCACGAACCCTCTGAAGATCATTGACCAAATCATCATCATTCTTTGAGATTTTTGGCAATGACATTTCATCAAAATTGCTCCCAACAACTACAGCGTTCATCGAACTGAGTTCCGTAGTCTTTGTGATGCTTCTCGCAGTTTTTGCATGTTCCACGCTCTTTTCAATGACGCACTTTCAAATGTAAGCGTACACGAGCTAATCGAAACAATTTTCCAATCACCTGTATCGTGATGTGCTGCAAATACCTGCAAAAAGGTTGTTACAAATTTCATTTTTTGCTCGTCAGTAAATTGCTTACTCAAAACATCAAAGTAAAAATAATCGTAGTTAATACGAAATTCCCCGCGCTGAGACGCAGAGCCTCTAGTAAAATTATAAAACTTACTCATCATGGGAATCGTAACATCACCGTACAAAAATACTACTGACTTTTGAGGTACAACTAAAACGCTATTCATGGCACGCACTCCGGATATGAATTTGTGAATTGACGTTTCCTGAAATCAGGATAACAGCATTATATCAC
>CALHMM010000046.1 GCA_938034715.1 Minisyncoccota bacterium | reverse complement strand
ATTTTCCCTTTCATTTTTTTGTATTATGATTTTTGATGAATTTTTGACTATTGTTATCTGGCGAAATAGCCTTACTCGCAGAGATATGTCGCTGTGTATGACTTGAGGTCTCCGTTGCTTTGTTCATCACTGTTCCAGAGTAAGCATGTATCTCCTACAGTACAATTGCCGCCACCTCCACATCTCTGTGCACCCAAAGTCTCAGAAGAAGATTTCTTGAGTTTTGAAGTTTCGCGACAGTAGTTGTATGCATTTGGATTTTGTCTGTAAACACTCTTACAAACATCTTTGAGATATATTTTGGTTACATCATCATCCTCATCATCTAGCTCAAATGTCTCTGTATTGAGATTTAGCAATCCCCATGTACCAACTGTGCTCACTGGAGGAGTGTATGTCGTAACTAGATCTGGATTCACGACCTCTGGTTGCGTCTCTGATTCTGTAATTGTAGCGTCATTTAAGGCTTCGCTTGAGGTGTCACTATCTTGAGCGTCGTCACTAATATCGACCTCTTTAGGGTCAGAAGTGATCACGATAGGTGGTGTGACTTCATCAGCTGCTGTTAATGGTGTTTCAACTTTGATTGGTTGATCATCTGGTTGTGCTACTTCTTGTGTGTCCTCAGTATCATCGATTACAGTAAAGCCATTGTCGTCAATCTGTAGTCTGCCATCAATTACGTCATCGCGCTCTTCAGAAAAGAGGTTTCTATCTAGTCCATCTGGTCCTGTCCCTGGAAAGGCAACTTGTTCCCTGTTAAATGGAAGATATGGCCAAAGGAAGGCTAGCGTGAGTAGAGCACTAGCTATTAGCACACCAGTGAATATGTGCGCTAGATTGCTTCTTTTTGTAGGACTTTTACTTACATTGGTGGTTGAACTCTTGACAGAACTATGGCTAGCTTGCGTCGCTGCTGATACTTTTTTTGCTTCTTTTTCTTGTTGTTTTTTCAACTTCCTTTGCCTATCAAAAGCTTGCTTTGCAGGCGAGTCTTTTGTTGCTGGCAAATCTTGCTCACTTGCATCAAAGCGTATTGCAGTAGGATCTGCTTTTCTGTGCCCTGTAAGATCGTTCTTTGAAAAGTTGTTTTTTTCGGCGGTTTTTCCTACTTGTTCTATAACGCTCTTATCTTTTTTGAGTGTGACACCTTCATTTGGTCTTAAACTACTGCCATTTTTCTTACTAAATAGTCGTAGGTTTTTCTTTAGTTTTTTGCCTTCTGCATCGTTTTTTGCCATAGGTATGTATTATAGTTTATTGCTTGCTAGGTGTATCTTTGCGCTTAGAAAAGAAATCACCAACATTTATGCCAAAGTAGCTCAAAGAACTGATCAATAACGCTGTTGCTGTAGCTTCGTCAATGTTACCAATAACTGGCGTAATGTCTGGAATAATTTCAAAAATACCAGCTGTAGGATTGAGTAAATAGATAAATGATAATAGTCCGACGATGAATATAATTGTTGATTTCATATTGTTACTCTACCACAAATTATCACATAAAGCAATTAGTTACGCTTTTTTGATTTTGGTATCCTGTACTGGATCTTCTCCGCCTTTTGACCATGGGTGGCAGCTCAAAACACGTTTTAACCCTAGGTATACTCCTCGAAAAACCCCAAATCGCTCTATTGCTTCGTAAGTGTATTGTGAACATGTCGGGTAATATCTGCAGAGCCTCTCACTGTACAGATATGATAACAAGCCATGATCTAGAGAGAGTGTTTTTTGATAGAGTCGAATCAATTTTAATATCACTATTTTCATCGAAGTGAGTTTCTAACCTTTCTTAACTCGTAGATGCAGCTCATCTAGTTGATCGATTGAGACAGAGCCAGGTGCGCTTAGCATTAGATCCTTCCCTTGGCCGTCTTTTGGAAAGGCGTAAATATCCCGGATACTATCGCAATCATTTAACTCCATAAAAAGCCGATCGATGCCAGGAGCATTTCCACCATGTGGTGGTGCTCCATAGCTAAATGCTTCAATCATATGTCCAAACTTTTCATCTACTTGATCTTTTGTGTAGCCGGCAATTTCAAATGCTTTGTACATGATGTCTGGACGATGATTACGAATTGCGCCACTTGATATCTCTAGCCCGTTGAGAATGACATCATACTGGTATCCAAGGATATCGAGTGGGTCTTTGTTCTCTAGCGCTTCCATACCTCCTTGTGGCATGGAGAATGGATTGTGTGAAAAATCGATCTTCCCTTGTTCGATTTCGCTATAGTCATACATTGGAAAGTCCACGATCCATGCCCATGCTGCTTTGGTTGAATCCTTGAGATTTAGTTTGTCTCCGCACGCATTTCGTACAGCACCCAAAGCTTCACACACCACGCGCCATTTATCTGCTCCAAAGAATATGATATCTCCTGTTTTTGCTCCGACTTCTTTTATGATGGTATCCGCATCACCTCCAAGGAATTTGAGAATTGGCGAGTGCGGCCCGTCATCTTTTAGAGTTATATATGCTAGTCCTTTGGCATCTTTTGACTTGGCGACTTCTGTCATCTCATCGATGAAACTGCGTGAAAAGTCTGCACCTCCCTGGACTCTCATCGCATGAACGACACCGCCATCTTCAACAGCCTTGGAAAATACGCTGAATTCTGAATTTTTTACGATTTCGGTAATTGGTTGAATTTTCATTTCAAATCGTAGGTCAGGCTTGTCACTTCCGTAGGTAGTCATTGCTTCTTTCCATGGAATTTGTACAAATGGCTCATCACTCATTTCTTTTTGACTAAATTCCTTGGTAAGCTTCCGGAAGATTGGCTCCATTACTGCGAAAACATCATCTTGCTCTACAAAGCTCATCTCCATATCCAATTGATAGAATTCCCCGAAATGACGATCCTTCCGGGGGTCTTCGTCACGAAAACATGGTGCTATTTGGAAGTATTTGTCTAACCCACCTACCATCAGAAGTTGCTTGAACTGCTGCGGTGCTTGAGGTAGCGCGTAAAATTTACCTGGATAAAGGCGTGATGGGATTAGAAAGTCTCTCGCTCCTTCTGGTGACGAAGAGGCAAGAATCGGTGTTTGAACCTCAGTAAAACCCTCTTGGTTGAAATACTCTCTTATCGTGGCGATGAACCGTGACTTTTCCGTAATAAGATGTTGTACTTTTTGACGTCTGAGGTCGAGGTAGCGATACTTTAGTCGGAGCGATTCGTTGGACTGCTCGCCCTTTGAAATTTCGAAAGGTAGTGTCTTTGCTTCGGAGAGTATCGTCAGCTCCTCCACTTCAACCTCAACCTGACCTGTCGGTAGATTTTGATTTATCATGTCCTGTGGCCTTGCTATAACTGAACCAGTCACCTTTATCACCCATTCACTCCTCAACTTGTCAGCGAAATCGGACAAACCACCACCCTTGGATGGGTCTAATGTGATTTGTGTGATCCCATAGCGATCACGTAGGTCGACAAATATTATACCCCCATGATCGCGTCTGGAATGAACCCAGCCGGATAGTGTTACTCGCTGCGATATGTCTTTGTCTGTTAATTCGTTGCATGTGTGAGATCTATACATAGTACTAGATTTTGATTGAAAATTAAAAAAACCTCCGCAGAACCTGAAATTGTTCTGTGCAGGGGCGATAGTCTTGAAACTTTTTCGCGGTGCCACCCTACTTTAGGCTTCATTATTGGGTTCTACTAGGCAGATCGCAATTGATTTGCTGTTCTTCCCTTACCTCGGTAGTGTTAGTACGTCATAAGTATGTGTGTCTAGTATACACGATTTTTATAGTGTATCAAGTCTATTTTATCGACTACCATCGTATCGGATTGTCTTTGAGTATCATATTGCACTTGCTGAAATGCTTACACCCAAAGAATCCTGCGTGTGCTGACAAGGGTGAAGGGTGTGGTGACTCTAGAATATGATGCTTGCTTTGGTCAATGAGATCTTTCTTCTTGCGGGCGAAGTTTCCCCATAAGAGAAAAACTATTCCTGTTCGCTTATCACTGAGGTGACGTATCATTGCGTCAGTTAGATTTTGCCAGCCTTTGTCGCTATGTGATGCTGCCTTCCCCTTTTCTACTGTCAGAGTTGCGTTGAGCAGTAGCACACCTTGTTTTGCCCACAAAGTCAGATCACCTCCCCCTTTGGTCTGCGCTATTGCCTTGTTCCCAAGGTCACTTTCAATCTCCTTAAAGATGTTTTTTAGACTTGGAGGGTTTGGGATGTTCTCTTGTACTGAAAAAGAAAGTCCCATAGCTTGACCTGGTCCATGGTAGGGATCTTGACCTAGGATAACAACGCGAACCTTATCAAATGGTGTGCGTGCACATGCTTCAAATATCTTTCCTGGTGGTGGATAAATCGGTGTACCGCTTGCATACTGTTCACGAATAAAATCAGAAAGCTCTTCAAACCATAGTGATTCAAATTCATTCTTTAAGACCTTCTTCCAGCTTTTCTCAATTTTTACGTTCATAGAGGACTAGCTCCTGTAATTTGGAGTCCTTACTTGATGTACCAACCAACTCCCTCGTATGTCCAGTTTGGGTCGTTTTGTTCGATACTTAATTTTTCTGATTCATCTGCTGTGTAGAAATGGCTTCTGTATACATTTGACCAGAATCTGTACACACTTTTTGTCCCTGCCTCTGAATTTGGATAGACATGCCATCCTATTCCCTCGTATGTCCAATCTGGATTGTTTTGCTGTATAGTGTTTTTTTCTATTTCTGAGATTGTGAAGAAATGACTTCTGTATATAGGCGACCAGAATCTGTAGACTGCAGTAAGATCAGATTGCATGCCTATACTTGCATTGTATGCTATGCCTTCGTAGACCCAATTTGGGTCATTTTGCTGTATACTGTTTCTTTCTGCCAGAGAAGCTGTGTAAAAGTGACTTCTATAGGCAGAACTCCAGAACCTGTATATCGGATCATCTGTCGTGATGGGTGCACGTGAAACAACATTTAATGGAAAGGCTACATTGAGGGTGTCAAAATCTCTTGCATAGTCAGTCGCTCGCAAGGCAATTGACACCGTATACTCACCGATTGACGTCAAGAAAAGGTCATGATAAATGGTAGTGGTCTGGCCTTGGTTGAGTGTTATGAGCTGTGGGTGCTCGCTTTGCGATACTACGTTCCCATTTAAATCCTTGATAAAATAGATCAAACGAAATGGATCATTTCCAGTCCCTGTGACGTTTGTTATTTGTGTTGGGACTGTCAGTGTATTCCCTACGTTCTGTGAACCTTCAGGAATAATGATTTGTGGATTGATGATTTGTGGATCAGTGTCATATTGTGGAGCGATCAGCACAACCTCTTTCGTAGTGGAGGAAAAGTATCCGGCAGTCGATGTAACGGTCAAAGTAATCGTGTATGTCCCTGCTGCGGCGAATGTATGGTTTACATTAACCCCTGTGGCACTAGAACCATCACCAAAGTCCCATGAATAGCTCAGTGGCGCATCGCCGATGATGGACGAATTGCTGCCATCAAAGTTCATAGTAAGTGCAGAGCCAAAAACTATTTCATCTGAAATTACAGCAATTGGATTTTGCTCAGAATATATAAGACGCTTTAATTCCCCTGGGTAAACATTTATATAGTACACAAGCCCGTCAGGTCCTGTGATAAATTCTACCGGGAGCAAAGGCTCGTCTTCGTCCCCTGTCGCGAGAATTGTGACGTCTCCCGGTGTGAGTGGTCCAGCCAAACTTGGGTCAAAGGTGCTGAGCGTTCCAAAGATGTAGTCTCCAAATACGTATTTATCTTTAATGGAAGCTGGGTAGGTGGTACTTGTGGCAAATGCCCCTCCTGTTACTGCACCAAGTGCGTCTGTATTATGAGCATAGGCATAATGCGGTAATTTAAAGTCTGCTTGTTGCTGTGATGTCAGTGGACATCCTGTCATGTTTTGGTATCCATTCGTAGCGTAGAGTCCACCTTCGTAGCATGGCCATCCAAAGTTATCACCTGGCTCAACCTTGTTGATTTGCTCATATTGGAACCATCCAACATTTCCTCCATAAAGTGTGTTTGTTCCTGGTTGAAAATTGAATCGGTACGGATTTCGCAGACCGTAGGCATATACCTTTGATTGATTGTCGTTGGGATTCCCAGTGTAAAATGGGTTGTCAGATGGAGCTGTACCATCAGTGTTCACTCTCAGGATCTTTCCACTGAGGTGATCCAAATCTTGCGAGCGAAACGCGTGCTCGTCAGGTCCGAAAAATCCTGCTCCATCTCCTGTTGCGACGTATAATTTCCCGTCAGCGCCAAATCGAATTCCACCGATTGAATGACTACCAGAATCTGAGGCGATACAATCATTTGCGCCTGGATAGTCCAGACATGATGGCTGCGCTGCTGTGCCACCTACTGAGCCAAGAATCACTTGCATTGAACTCAGTGGAGCAGTGTCCCCCGAGGCAGTCACTCGGACTACACGAGCTGTTTTCTTGGGTACAGCATAGCAATCAGTATCACTCCAGTCATCTTCTGTACTCGTACAATTTGGCAAGCTTGGATCGAAAGCGTACCCTCCCGGTTGCGATGGGTCCACCTCATAGGTATAGGCCAGATACACAAAGCCGTTGGTTGCAAAGTTTGGATCTACAGCGATACCGATCAATCCTCTATCTTCGGCTGCATTTACATCAATTAGAGTGATAAATGGAGTTGGCAAGAGGTTTCCAGAGGCATCTACTATACGCACCTCCCCACCTTTTTGTGCTACAAGTATACGACCGTCAGGTGTAAATGCAGCAGCTGTCGGGAAATTGAGTCCGGTGGCGATCGTTTCAATGCCAAACCCTGCAGGCAGACTAGCTACAGCAGATACATCAGTTGGCTGAGAGAGCAGCATTGCGCACCCAACCAGAAATGAGAATATTATTTTTTTCATGTTTTGTGGTTTTATTTGTAGTATTTTGATCCTTCTTTTATTTGATTCTTTAGTAATATGCAAGATCAACATGTGAGAAAATCTCAACATAGGTATCACTATATTATCATAATTCACTAGACTTTAGAATTTTCAGAATCGATTAATTTGGATGATACAAAAAGTCATCACCTCGATTGAGCAGCTGGAACCACAAGATTAAAAGGGGGATCCCCCTTCGTATGGAGAGTTTTCATGCTCGCACGGGATGAAGGAATCTCACACGTCGTTTCAAACCTTTCAAAACCCACGATTTTCAATTCATAGAAATTATTTGAACTTCTCAATAGGATCTCAGCCAAGATTGAATAGATATTCAGTGCTAACACTTCTCGACACGCACATCCTGTAGCCAGATTTTTGGCGGCAGTAAGAGCATGGTTGCCACAATCTCTGCAAGATCTGACGGTTCTGAAAAATCCTCCACTGGAAAATCCTGTCCTGACTTCTCAAACATTGCGGTATTTGTCCCGCTTTGATATAGCCCCGCTACATGGATGTTCGTGTCTTTTAAATCCTTCACGAGAACTTCTGTGAAGCCTCGCACGCCATACTTACTCGCAGTGTAGACTGTCTGCCCCTCTTGCGCAGTAATACCTGACTTCGATGAAATATTGAGTATAATTGCCTCTTTTTGCTTGCGAAGTACCGGAAGGACATGCTTGGTCATGTAAATCAATCCTTTTAAGTTTGTATCGATAACATCATCGACGACAGAATCCTTCATTTCATCAAGTTGCCCAAGCTTCTGCCAGATACCGGCATTATTGAGAAGAACATCGATCACTGTAAAGTCGGTGATGATGGATTGTACTGTTTCTGAAACAGCACTTAGGGAAGAAATATCACATGAATATGATTGGACTTTTTTTGCGCCAAGATCAACACATTCTTTTCGCACATTTTCCAACCTCTGTTCATTTCTGCCGATAAGAGCCAGAGAGCAGCCCTCTCCAGAGAGTCGTAATGCAATCTCTTTCCCGATCCCATCACTCGCACCTGTAATGACAACTACCTTATCCACAAGCTTCATAGAATTTGTATTCACTATTTTATTTACGATTTTGCATATGGATATTATAACAGGTTTGAATGGCCACTTTATCCTATACGAAAAACCGCTCAACAGAGCGATTAAATCATTAGCACGGGATGAGGGAATCGAACCCCCGACTCAGGTTTTGGAGACCTACGTTATACCACTTAACCAATCCCGCCTACCTAAATTTTCATCTGCGATGAAAACTTGGGCAGACACGCCAACTATACAAAATGACGTCATGAGCCGATATGCAGATTCGAACTGCAGACCTTTTCCTTACCATGGAAATGCTCTACCAACTGAGCTATGTTGGCTTGTTATGATAAAAGCGACACAACAATTATATTGGTCGCTTTTATCCTTCGGTGGGCCGAGACGGATTCGAACCGCCGTAGACCGAAGTCGCCTGGTTTACAGCCAGGAGCAATTGACCACTCTGCCATCGACCCTTGTTGCGCCCTCAGTAACTCTTGAGGCGAATATAAAATATTGCGTCATAGGAAATTTGTAATTTCCTTAACTCTCTATTTAATATTGAGCCACTTGTCAGATTCGAACTGACGACCTGCGGTTTACAAAACCGATGCTCTACCAACTGAGCTAAAGTGGCAAAATTCCTTGTGTTGGAATTACTAGTCTCGCCTCATCTTTTTTTGTTACAAAAACTATTGTATGTCTTTTTCCAAAAAAAAGCAATGTTTTCATTATTATCTCGAAGTCTAACGCCTAACCGAGAACGCGATCCAGATTTTTCATTGCTTCTTGTGCTCTACGATGCCTTGGATCCAGTCGTAATACATATTTGTAGCACTCCCTTGCATCTTCAAAGTTTTGCTTCTCCATGTAAAAGTCACCCAAGCGCTCGTACCCATCTGGGTTTTGTGGATCTCGCTCCACTGATTGGATCAGATGCGCTTCGGCAGGGTCGTGATGATTGCCTGACTCACTGTCTGCGGCGTCTCTGTGGTAGTTCAGAATGATCTCACCCATTCGTGACATTCTCTGTCTTTGGGTATACTCATCGATAGATATCTGCTCGTCTATAGGAGATTGTTGGATCTTGTTATTTGTCCTTGCTTCCTCAACAGCTGCTGTTATCCTCCTTTTCTGGGCGAATTTTTCCGTCTTATCTTTTATGACGCGCAATTGGGTTGTCGCTCTACTAGTATAGTCTGAGATCCATCTTCTCTTCTTTGGACTGTATGTTTCTAACTGAAGATCTGTATCATGTGATTGCCGCAAAGCCTTCGTCAATAAAACGATGAGAAGTGCAATAATTACAATGATAATGATCGGCGGAATGATCAATTCGATCATAAAAATTCGTTAAAATAGAATGTTTGTAGAACCTGGTAAAGTCATGAGAGTTGACTTTCATTTCGATGTCTTTGCTATTCAATCCTACGGCGGATTCGAAATATGTCTGTAGACATTATAACCTATAGCGCGAATCGTTCAAAGTCTCCTATCTCAATTTTCTCTCCAATCTTAACTACAGATTCATTGAGGAGATCTTTGATTGTTTTTTCAGGATCTTTTACAAAGGCTTGTGTCATAAGTGCTGACTCTTCTCGGAACTTCTTTTCTTTTCCTTCAAGAATCTTCTCGATCATCTCTGCTTTTTTTCCTTCAGTTTTAAGTTGCTCAGTCCAAATCTCCTTCTCGCTGTTAATAAGAGCCTGATCAACGTCTTCTGGCAAAAGACAACTAGGAGCTCCTGCAGTAATGTGCATTGCTATATCTTTTGCAAGCGCTTGAAAATCTTCATTACGTGCTACAAAGTCTGTCTCGCACATAAGCTTAACCATCGCTCCAAGTTTCAGATTGGAGTGTACATATGTTCCTATGACACCTTCACTAGCGCTTCTATCAGATTTTTTCATCGCTTTATCACCGCCTCGTTTTCGTAAGAGTTCTATGGCTTTTGCTTCATCACCTTTTGATTCTGTCAGCGCCTTTTTTACGTCTACAATTCCTGCTCCTGTTTGTTCTCGAAGTGCTTTGATTTGTTCTAGTGTGCTCATAAATTGTTTTATAGAACTTACTCCTGTACGTCATAGTGAAATACAAAGTATTCTAGCTTTTAGATTTTTTGATTTATTTGTCGACTTAGTAATGAATTACTTTAGTGATTTTGCAATATGGGAGAAGATATACTTTAGTGATGCTAGAGCATCGTCATTTGCTGGGATTGGGTAATCGACATATTCAGGATTCACATTTGTATCTGAGATTCCGATTACTGGAATTCCTAACTGTTTAGCCTCCCTTACAGCAAGATGATCTGCTTTGATGTCTGTTACAAAAACAGCACCAGGAAGCCCACTCATCTTCTCAATTCCTCCCATGCGTCTTGTTAGTTTGTCGAGTTCTTCTTGTTTTTTCAACCTTTCAAGCTTTGTATACTTCCCCATCTCATCTTTTTCAAACATTGTTCGTAGCTCTACCATGTACTTTGATCGCTTTCGTATAGAAGAGAAGTTTGTCAGTGTCCCCCCCAGCCAACGTTCAACAACGTATGGGTTTTCTGTCATTTCGGCAATATCAATTACAAAACTCTGTGACTGCTTCTTGGTTCCCACAAAAAGAATTTGCTTTCCCTTTCCGTTTACTTCCTGCATGAACTCTAAAGCTGTCTTAAATAATGGCAGTGTTTTTGAAAGGTCAATAATATTTATATTGCTTCTGGTTGTAAAAATGAAATCATTCATTTTTGGGTTTCTGCGTGATTTTGGATGTCCAAAGTGGACTCCAGCCGCAAGCATTGATTCCATGGAGAGCTCTAGCTTTTCAAAATCGATCTCCTTAAACATATTCACCCTTGGTTCCTGAGTGGCTTCTGGCTTAGCTAATGGCTTTTTTTCATCGGTCATATTCTTCCTTTATGTTATACGCGGACGCTGTTTTTTTATGTACGCCTCACAGTAGAAAACTACTGCAGGAAAGGCTTACACAGACATCTTTGCGGGATATTAATACAACAAATACTACAGGATAACAGAAATATTGTCAATTCAGTTGGCTTGATTCTTAGAAATGAGATGTAGCTACTTCACGTACTAAAGTTTTAGTTTTATTTGCTTATTTATTCGCATGGATGGGGGCTTGTTTAATTAATCAACTAATGTGCAAGTGTAGAATTTATCTTCTCATTTATCCTTGCCAAGATATTGCAATCATGCTATTATTTCTCTACTTGAGATTAAGCGTGTCCATCCGCTGATATGGAATCACAAGCCTTACTGCAAAAATATGTCGTGCAGCTGAGGAGAATTACTAAATATACTGCTACTATGAAAAAAGATATTCACCCTCAATACCACAGTGATGCTCAGATGACTTGTTCCTGTGGTGCTGTTTTTGTTTCTGGATCTACACGTGAGTCATTGAGTGTAGAGACGTGCTCACAGTGCCATCCATTCTTTACTGGGAAGCAAAAGATTATCGACTCAACTGGACGCGTTGACCGATTTAAGAAGATGACAAAGAAAGCAGAGGATACAAAAGCTGAGAGATCTAACATCAAGTCAAAGGAAGAAAAAAGACAGCAACGAGCAAAGAAGCAAGAAGAGAAATCTGCAGCCTAACTTGACTTAAAGAAACACCTACATTTTTAGGTGTTTTCTTTTTGATTTGATTCCATTGCAGACTATTTGAGCATTATATAAATTCTTATTACTACATTTATGGATGAGATTATAGAAAAAGTCATGGAAGAGTTCTCTGAAGTAAATGATTTACTTGCTGATCCAGGAATCTCTTCTGATCCTACTAAAATGACAAGTCTTAGTAAAAAAAGATCCTCACTTGAACCAGTGGTTGAGCAGATCTCACTTTACCGTCAGAAGAAAAAGTCAATGAGAGAAAATGCCGAGCTCATTAATGCAGATGTCGAGGACGAGCTTAAGGAGTTGGCGACTCAAGAAAACATTACACTTTCTTCAGAAATTCCCATGATCGAGAAAAAGTTGGAGATTCTCTTGCTTCCTAAGGATCCTAGTGATGACAAGGATATCATCGTTGAAATCCGTGGTGGCGCTGGTGGTGACGAGTCCTCTCTTTTTGCTGCAAGCTTGTTTCGTATGTATAGTAAATTTGCTGAAACAAAGAATTGGCGTGTGGAAATCGTTTCCCAGAGCACAACTGATGTTGGTGGATTTAAGGAAGTGATTTTTAGCGTCAGCGCAGGATCTAGCGCCGAACCTGTCTATACCTTTCTAAAACATGAGTCTGGTGTACACCGTGTGCAACGTGTTCCCGAGACAGAGAAGCAAGGGAGGATCCATACTTCAACTGCGACAGTAGCTGTCCTCCCAGAGGCGCAAGATGTTGATTTGCATATTGACGCGAAGGATCTCAGGATTGATACATTTGCATCGTCTGGCCCTGGAGGTCAAAGCGTCAATACCACCATGAGCGCTGTTCGCATAACACACATTCCAACTGGTACTGTCGTCTCATGTCAGGATGGAAAGTCGCAACATAAAAACAAGGATCAAGCTATGAAAGTATTGCGCTCCCGCATCTTGCAAAAGCAGCAAGAGGAGAGAGATAAGGAGATGGGAGATACGAGGAAGTCACAGGTCGGCACTGGAGATCGTAGTGAAAAAATTCGAACCTACAACATACCACAAGATCGGCTAACTGATCACAGGATAAAAATGAATTGGAGTGGCGTTGAGAATATTCTTGCTGGTGATCTTGGTGAGGTTATCGATGCTTTACGAGAAGAGGAAGTCAAAATTCTTATGCAAAAGCAAAGCCAATCCTCAGTTGATAAAGCTAACTGACCTGGAATTAAAGAATCACAGCCCGGACTAGGATTGAAATCATTAGGACAAAGATCAAGGCAGCAACAATTACTATATAGGTTGTTTCCTTTTGTGATTTCACGATTCCATTTGATTCGCGGATGAGGTACTTTGAGAATTGTTTGATCATATGTTAATCTTCATTTCCTATACTTGATAAAGTCCGACAGTTATTTCCAAAAGTTGCGTCCAACTCATCAGTCTTGAAGCAACCATTATGAGAGCAGCAAATTGCTTTTGAACCATCTGGTACTCCATCCATATTTACATCTCTAAACATAGAGAAAGTGAAAGTATTGTTTGCTGCTTGTGAACCAGCGTATTCAGAATAGGTGTACCCGTTTTTTTCAACATCTGGCCAAGTAGCTTCTGACCATCCTCGTGGAGAGATTGTTCCACAAATAGCTGTTCCACTTTGGGGTTGGCTGTCAGTAGTATCGTCACCTTTGCAATTTGCACTTGTCTCTCTTATGTCTGTCGTACCACTGCAAAACATCACGCGCTTCTTGTCGAGACATGATTCAATCTCTTGTACAGCCAGCCTTGCTTGCTTGAACATTGTGGATTCCTGCGACTTTAAACTGAAGGTACTAATGTTTATTATCACAATCCAAAGAAGGAGCCCGATCATTGCTATAATGAGTAAGACTTCAGTAATACTAAATCCCTTTTGTTTTTTTGTCTCCATATAATAATTATACATCACAAATGTCAAACGACAAATACTCCCAACTTCATTCTAAGAGCAGAACAATCAAAGACCTCCTTAGCATTCCGACAGGTCTACCAGTCTGGGAAAGAGATGTGCTTGCACGTCACATCCTGAAACTTTCTCCAGAAGCGATGTTTCTAGAGAATGAGAAATTGATTGATGAGTCAACCTTTGAATTACTTGATCAACTAGTTAAGAAAAGAATCTCTGGAGTCCCCCTATCTTACATTACTGGCTTGCGCGGTTTTTATGGACATGATTTTTTGGTAAATGAGAGTGTTTTGATACCACGTCCTGAAACAGAACTTCTTATTGATCTTGTATTGGACTTTGTGTCAGATCATGATAGAACTGCATATTCATTTCTTGATATTGGGACTGGGAGTGGAAACATTATTGTCACACTAGCCAAGCAAATAGGTAGTAGTAATGTTCCACATGGATTTTATGCAGTAGACATATCGAGGAGCGCACTAAATGTCGCAATTGAAAATACGCAGAGACATGATGTCACAGATTTGATTGTATTTTCTGAGAGCGACTTACTTGCAAGTGTTTCAGAGTCTGATAATCCATTTAGTAAACCTCTACCTGTAATTGTCGTCGCCAACCTCCCTTATGTCGATCTTGACAAGAAGGATTTTCTACAAAGTCAATCGTACGGTTCAGAACTTACTCATGAACCAGATACTGCCTTGTGGGCAGCTGACAGTGGGCTTGAGCTTTACAAAAAACTTCTTGTGGAAGTAGGGAGTATTAGACGCAGTCTCACTGTTACAAATGCGACGTATTGCTTCTTCGAGATTGATCCTTCACAGAAGAATATGCTTTACCAATACCTTGAGAACCACACTGATGCACAGGATATTAGGTTTACAAAGGACATAGCTGGACATTACCGAGTTTGTGGATTCAGGTTTTAATCTTTATATTTCTCATGATACAAAAAATTCCACTTCTGTGGAATTTTTTGTTGTCGTGATGAATTAATCATGAAACATAATATGCTCCTCCTCCTGATTAATGATTTTTGATTATCGACGACGACGTACCGCCTTACGTTTTGTTACTTTTCTTTTTGCAACTTTACGCTTAGCAGTTTTACGCTTTGCAACTTTTCTTTTTGCAACTTTACGTTTTGTAGTTTTCTTTGCTACACGACGCTTTGCAACTTTTCTTTTTGCAACTTTACGTTTTGTAGTTTTCTTTGCTACACG
>CALHMM010000045.1 GCA_938034715.1 Minisyncoccota bacterium | reverse complement strand
GCCCGTGTGATCCCAAGTTGTTTAGCCTCTAGGCTCATGGACGACGCAATGCCACGCTCCATGCCGGTCACGACAGGTTTACCACGAAGACCAGGCTCGCGAGACTGCTCACATGACGCAAAAAACGAATCACCATCAATGTGAACAATTGCTCGTGGGAAAGAAATTTTGTGGTGAGGAAAGGGCATAGGTCATTTTTATTATGCAACGAGCTGAGTGAAATATATGTGACTGCGTCACATATATTTCCGAAGCGAGGCAGCATAAGGATTCAAATACCTCGCAGCTTTGCTGCAAAAGTATGACGCGAGCTTGCGAGCTCCGTGTCATACCTCGTATGCTCTGCATCGGGGTAGTTGATTTTCTGCACTGATTGACATATTTGCTAGTATTTTCGCATTGTGCTGATTACAACTGCAGAAATCTTCAGCTCCTCTGTGGGGTAGATCGTTTTAAATTTCTTATTAGCTGGCTCAAGGCTTACACTTCCATTCTTTTTAAAAAAATATTTCATCGTCCATTTACCATCAACTTCCGCGATAACGATGTCGCCATTTTTTGGTGACTTACCACGTTCAACTAGGACAAGATCACCTGGTAGGAGGCCTGCATCAATCATGCTCTCTCCAGAGACTTCTAGGATATACGTCGCAGATTTATTTGGGACGAGATAGTCATCGATCGTCATCGTATCAAGAAGCTCTTCTTGAGCGACAGCAGGAAAGCCAGCTTCCACACGGCCAAGGACGGGGAGCGCATCGAGGAGCTCCGTGGCAATGATCTTTTTACCATCACGTCTTATGAGACCTGCTTGCTCTAGCTTGTTGACCAAGAGATAAGCGCTGCGCGTTGATTTGTATCTACAGATTTTGCAAATCTCACGATAGCTAGGTAGTCGCTTATGAGAGAAATAAAAGTCTTTAATTGTATCGATATGAGAGGACATATAAATCAAACAGTGGATAAGTAAGTTCCTTCAGTATAGTAAACAAGTGTTTACTTTGTCAAGAATTGTGATAGAATTTAGATATAAAAACATCATGATCACACGCAGAGATCGTCACTCTTCAATCTCTAGCATACTCCTAATCCTAAACTTTCTAATCTTACAAAAATGATAGACGGACAAAATCTCTGGGAGCGATATGATAGTATTCTCGCGCCCTACGCTCAAAAAAACGCTACCTCACGCGGTCGTGAGCATCCACATGTACCAGATGCGCAGAGGCTTCCGTTTCAGCGTGACAGAGAGAGAATCATCTACTCCACAGCTTTCAGACGACTACGAGGAAAAATGCAGGTCGTTTCACCTGATGCAGGTGACCACGTACGCAACCGTATGCTACATTCAATAGAGGCGTCTACAATTGCCAGAGGTATCGCTAGGGAGTTATCACTCAACGAGGATCTATGTGAAGTAATCGCTCTAGCACATGATATTGGTCATCCACCATACGGCCATGCAGGAGAAGAAATCCTTGACCAAAAGATGAGAGAATACGGCAAATCTTTTGATCACAATGGTCATGGCGTACGAACTGTATCGATGTATGAGAAACGGTACGTTCATCATCAGGGTATAAATCTCTCAGAAGAAGTACTGATGGGAATGAAAAAACATGAAAAATCTTTTTCCATAGATGGGAGAGAAGTATGGCATCCACACATGGAGATGCAAGTTGTAGATGCTGCTGACGAAATTGCATACCTCAGTGCAGACCTAGAAGACGGTTTGCAAGGAGGATACATATCCCTATCTGCAGTAGAGAAAATGCCAGTACTCAAAGAGGTATTTTACGGAAAAGACATGCGACGAATGGACGCTAAATACATCGCAGGAATCGTAGCACATCATTTCATCACACTCTATGTCAGAGAAACGAGGGAGCGTATCACAAGTCGCGGCATAAAAACAATCCAAGATGTCCAAGAAACAGACTATTATATCGCAGACTTTGCGCCTAGCACAAAAGCAGCCTTCATTGAATTAAAAAAGTTTTTACTAGAACAATACTACGAGAATAAAAAAGTACTCATAGCTGTAGAGGCAGGACAAAAAATGATCGCAGATGTGTTTGATCACCTCGTAGAAAATCCAGATCTCATACCAGCAAACTTTAATCCTACAGTGGATGAGCCAGTAGAAAGGGTTTGTGATTTTATAGCTGGCATGACAGATGCTTATATTAGATTACTTTGGCAAGATCAGGTAGATAAGATGAAATAAATTAGAGGCAGCAGAAGAAGACGAAAATCACTTATCATGCTAACCTATAAGTATAAATATTTTAAGCGTAGCTTTATGAATATGGAAATTCCCAATCCAGAAGGAAATGACAACCAACCTGCATTTATCGCCAAACTCAAAAGCCTCGTTGAAATCCCTCAAGAGGTTATCAACAACAAAGATGAGTTAGCACTTGCGGAGATCTTACAAGAGGCTATTTCTAGCGGAAACGAAGAAAAGAGAGCTGCTATAGCAGATATAGATCTCCCAGGTAGTGTCGAAAGTCGCCTTAATTGGAATGGATCAGAACTACATCCCCAAGCAGAGCCATCACAAGAGGAAGGTTCTGAGATATCAGCCGATGAATTAAAAGAACTAGGGGCATTTGTTCAAGAAGATTTTAGCAGCGCACAAGAAGCTAGAGAACATTTCAAGAACAAAAAATATGACGACGAATCACTCGCAAACATGCCGCCAGGATATGACAAGCTATAATGACCACTGAATTTTGCAGTAGTAAAAAATTTGCATAATTCATAATTTCAAACCAGTGCAGTGCCAGTTTTGCAAAAAGCCTCTCGAGAAATGAGAGGTTTTTTAATACAAAAAACCGCCCATAAGTGGGAGGATTTTTGTGTGAGGCAATCAG
>CALHMM010000044.1 GCA_938034715.1 Minisyncoccota bacterium | reverse complement strand
ACACAAGTTAAGAAGATTAAAAATTAGTTTATGCCAAAAAAAACGACGACTTCTCAGTCACAAAATAAAAAAACTCTTGCAAGTGCCCTCGGCGAGTTAGAGAAAATTGCTACATGGTTTGAAGAGCAAGAAGAGATTGATGTTCAAAAAGGTATTGAAAAAGTCAAAAGAGGTGCAGAGCTTCTCAAGCAGACTAAAAAACAACTTAAGGAAATCGAGAACGATTTTGTTGAAGTTCAAAAAAACCTGTAGAGAGAATTAGAGGGTGATCAATGATATCTATACTCATGCAATTATTACAAAAAATCTCGCAAGGTTTCTTTTATGGGTTTGTCTTTTTTTTGCCTTGGCAAACGCTTTACCTTTTACGAGAGGTTTTTGTCGATGACCAGAAATGGGAGTATGGTACGATCGCTCTTTATCTCAGTGATCTGTTTCTTGCTGGTTTTTTGATTTGCTGGTTTATTTTGTATTACTTAAAAAGTCCACGATGGACGTCTTCTTTTACTAGACTGTCAGGTTCTCGTATTGCCACTATTATGGCCTGGGCTTTTTGTTTGGTTGCATATCTTTTTGCTGGCGTGTTTTGGTCAAGCGATCCAATTCTGACTTTTTACGGTGCTTTGAAGGTTGCTTGTGGTGTGTGTTTGATTGGTGTTTTGTGGAGTGGTGAGTGGAATATCAGAGCGATCGTTGTGACTCTCGTGGCTAGTATGGTTGGCCATGCCTTGCTAGGAATCTACCAGTTTCTCTCGCAGGGAGATTTTGCCAGTACCTTATTGGGTGTTTCGGAGCATGTTGCTAGCGCTGGAGGCACTAGCGTCATAGAAAGTGCAGGGTCATATGGACAAGGACGTTTTTTGCGAGGTTATGGTGGCTTTGCGCATCCCAATATCTTAGGCTCTAGCTGTGCAATTATGGCAATTCTGAGTCTTGGCGGTATTTTGGTATGGGGGAAGTCGAGACGTCACCGCTTATTTTTGTTGGTTGCTAGCATTGTTCTTTTCGCTGGTGTTTTGGTTAGTTTTTCTCGGAGTGGTTTGATTGTCTTTTTCTGTGGCTTGAGTGGACTGGCTTTCTTCAAGTATGTGCAGAGTTGGCGTCACGGTGATTCTCGGAGTCGTTTGATGTTTTTGCGAATTATTGGGGGATTTATTATTGGATATGGATCTGTCTTTCTCCTTTTTTTGGTGACATATGGTGATCTGTTTTCTACGAGAATACAAGGAGACTCTCGACTTGAGCAACTTTCATTTTCTGAACGTACTAGTCAATTTTCGGAAGCGTCTAGGGTGATCCATGAGGAGCCATTACTTGGTACAGGACTAGGCGTTTATACAAAGCAGTTGATGGATTTTGATGATCCAATAAAGCCTATATGGCAATATCAAGCTGTACACAATTCTTATGTTTTGGCACTTAGTGAAATTGGTATTGTCGGGTCTTTATTGCTTGGTTTTCTATCGTTGTCGGCATTGCGTTATGTGCGTCAACTTGGTTTGCGTTTTACGGAGTATTTTTTTAGTGCGCCTACTGCTATAGCAGTGATGATATTTTTGTTTAGTGCTTTTTTTGACCATTGGCAATGGGGCAGTCATTTTGGTGTGATGTTTGGGTCATTGTTGATTGGGCTTACTTTTTCGCAGTATAAAAAATTTTTTACAAAACAGAGTTAAAAACTCGCATAGAATAATTGTGAATGATGTTGTATAATAAAAGAGAATCAAAAAATGTTTTCGCTTAGGTTTTGTCATGATGGTAAAATCTCAGGAAAAACAACAAACAAAAACAAATTTTTATGAGTACAAAATTGTCAAAAGATTTTACGATTGTTGTTGCTGGTCAAGCTGGCCAAGGAATAGAAAGTGTAGCCAGTGTACTTGCGCACATTTTGAAGAAGCAAGGATTTCATACGTATGTCGCAAAAGATGTAATGAGTCGTGTTCGTGGTGGAATGAATTCAATTATGTTGCGTGTTTCCAACCATCGTAGTGATGCTTATTGTGAAAAGATTGATCTTTTTGTACCGTTGGATCCTCGCGCTTATGAACACTACAGTAAAAGATTTACCAAAGATACAATTTATTTGGGGGTTGATGATCCAGAGAATGGCGAAGGTAAGAAAAAACGCGATGTCATTGCTGTAAATTTCTTGCAGATAGCGCATGATGTAGGAAATCGTATTTTTGCAAACACTATTGCTGCAGGAGCAATTTTGGGTGTGCTTGGTACAGATCAAGAAGTTGGGACGCATTATCTACGAAGTTTTTTTCAGCGCAAAGGCGAGGACATTGTTGAAAAAAATATTACGGCTTTTAATCAAGGCTTTACAATAGGAGAGCATGCTTCGTTCCAAGAAGATATCGTCGTTACTTTGACGCCAAAAAATGACGTCGAAGATTATGTTTTTCTCTCTGGCGCTGAAGCAATCGGTTTTGGCGCACTTGCAGGTGGTTGCAATTTTATTTCTTCTTATCCGATGTCACCTGCTACTGGTATCCTCACCTTTCTCGCGCAAAATGGGAAAGAGTGCGGTGTTCTTGTGGAGCAAGCAACTGATGAGATAGGGGCTATTAACATGACAATTGGTGCTTCGTATGCTGGAGCACGCGGTATTGTAACGACATCTGGTGGCGGTTTTGATTTGATGACTGAGGCAGTTTCGCTTAGTGCGATCATAGAGACGCCGATCGTCGTTCATATTGCACAGCGACCTGGGCCAGCTACTGGGTTGCCTACACGTACTGGTCAAGAGGATTTAGCATTGGCGCGTCATGGAGGTCACGGTGAATTTGCTCGAGCAATTTTTACTCCTGGAACTCCTGATCAGATGTATGAGCTCACTGCTCACGCACTGGACCTTGCTGATAAATATCAAATACCGGTATTTATCCTTACTGATCAATTGATGATGGATAGTTTGTACTGTGTGCCACACAGCGCACTCTCCAAAAAAAATGTACAGCATTACGTCGAAAAAACTGATGAGACTTATAAGCGTTACCTCCTTACTGACGATGGTATAAGTCCACGGGGTATTCCAGGACATGGTAATGGATTGGTCCATGCTGACAGTGATGAGCATACAGAAGACGGACGTATCACTGAAGATATGGAATTTTTGCGCAAGGAAATGGTAGAAAAAAGGCTCTTTAAGAGAAAAGAACATCTCATGTCTTGTGCTCTTGCGCCTGATGTTTCTGGTAATAAAAAAGGAAGCACACTCATCGTTTGTTGGGGTTCAAATAAAGGCGTTGTAGAAGAAGCAGTTAGTCTTTCAAAAAACCCTGATTTAAAAGTAGCGCATTTTACTCAGGTATACCCACTTCATAAGAGTGTAGCTGGTATGCTCGGTAGTGCTCATAAGGTAATCGTCGTAGAGAATAATGCGACTGGACAGTTTGCTGATATCTTGGAAGTGGAAACAGGTGAGGTCGTTCATGAGCGACTTGGGAAATGGAATGGTGAGCCTTTTAGTGTAGAAGAATTGACAGCTACATTCAAAAAGTAATTAAAAGCACTTACTTTCAATCTGATTTGTATCGTGCTGTCTGTACTACATCTCTTAAGATCTTAATTTAGCAACTATGATACGCGCTGCACAAGAAAATAAAAATACGCCAAAGCAATTTGATGTCCCGCAGGATGTCGACAATCAATGGTGTCCTGGTTGTGGAAATTTCCCGATCCTTATGACACTTAAAAAAGCACTGACAGACGCTGGTTGCACGCCTACAAACACCACGTTTGTTTCTGGTATCGGACAAGCAGCAAAGACGCCACAATATATGAATTCACATTTTTTTAATGGACTTCATGGACGTGCGCTTCCTGTGGCGACAGGCATTAAAGCTGCAAACCCTGATTTAAATGTTATGGTTGCCAGTGGTGATGGGGACATTTACGGTGAAGGTGGGGGCCATCTGATCCATACGATACGACGTAATCCTAATATCACAGTGATCGTCCATGATAATATGATTTACGGATTGACAAAGGGGCAAGCTGCTCCTACAAGCCGTAAAGGATTGATTACGCCCACTCAACCCCGTGGTGTATATGATGAACCAATTAACCCACTTACTTTGGCGATATCTCTTGACGCACCATTTGTAGCAAGGGCAAATGCTGGTGACCCGAAGCAGGCACAAGAGATTATAACAGCTGCAATCAACCATAAAGGATTTTCACTCGTGGATATTTTTCAAGCATGCGTGGTGTTTAATAAAAAGAACACATATCAATGGTTTAATGAGCATTCGTATACCCTGGGTCCTGATCATGACGCGTCGGACCGCAACCAGGCTTTTGCTCGAGCAAGTGAAGAAGATTCTTTTCCTCTTGGCATTCTTTATCAGCATGATCGACGAGATGTGTTTGAAGATATGGTTGGTGTTTATGATGACGATAAACGTCCGTTATACCAGCGAGAGACAAACCAAGATGTGATCCAAGCGTTGTTGAGTACGCGAAAGTAAAGTATCAGACGGTCGTTGGCAATGCAATAGAGGAGATTTCGGAAGTTTTTCTTCGTAGATCGGTTATCTGTCGCACTGTAAGAAACCTTTGACGAAATGGATGATGTTTGCTATATTCCATATATAATTTCTACTACTTTTATACAGATTTTAAAGACATTTATGCAAAATATCCTTATTATTCAAGCGGTTATTTCTGTACTTTTGATTGTTTCGATCCTATTGCAAAGTCGCGGAGAAGGACTTGGTGTCTTGGGTGCGGAAATTGGAGGATCTTATCACACGAAACGTGGGTTTGAGAAGTTTTTACTCCAAGCTTCTATTGGTCTGAGTGTTGCCTTTATTGTTGTAGCAATGGTTGCTGTTTATTTTAATGCCTAAAATTTATTTTCTTGTGTGGGCTTTAGTTTATTGAGGAATATTTGTAGAAATTGATGTGATTTCAAAAAATTGTAGCAAATTTCGGATTGCAGTTGTTTGGTCACTATATGTGGAATCTGTACCTTTAACCCGTAATTAAGACATATCGCACCATTTACTTTTTCTAAAATCATATCAGCAAAGGAGTGGTTTCGCGTTACGAAATCACTTTCGTTTGGTAGAAAATTTTTGATTGTTAGCTTGTTTATTGCTTTAATTGCAACAACTTTGTGGTGGGTTTCTGCGTTGATTGGATATTTTAGTGTGCTTGGTCCGGCGCGCGGTGGACAATACAGTGAGGCAGTCGTTGGCCAACCAAATTTTGTAAACCCTTTGTTAGCGCCTGGATCGAGTGCTGTTTCTGATCGTTTGCTCACAAAGCTTTTGTTTAGTGGTCTGTATACTTATGATAATAATGGGGAATTAAAGAGTGATGTTGCAAAAGATTTTGAGCGTAGTGATGATGGGAAGCAGTATACAATTACACTTCGTGATGATGTGCTGTGGCATGATGGAGAGCAACTGACTGCAGATGATGTCGTATTTACAATCAATATAGCAAAGGATGCCAATTATGATACTGTGGTTAATGCACTGCGTGTTGCTTGGCGGGATGTAACAGTCGAGAAAAAAGATGATTTCACGGTTGTATTTACTCTCGATAAAGATCGTGGGGACTTCCTTCATCTTTTGACACTCGGAATTTTACCTCAACATATCTGGAAAGATATTTCACCTGTACAATTTCAATTGGCTGAATTTAATCTTCGACCAATCGGTACCGGACCATATGTTTACGTAAATCACGATTTTGGTGCTGATGGACTTATTGATTCGTATTCTCTCAGTGCTCATAAAGAGTATCATCATGGTGAGCCGCTGATCTCAAAATTTGTTATGCAGGTTTTTCCTGATCGGACACTTGCTGTGGAGGCGTACCAGAGTGGTCGTGTGAGTGGTGTCACTGCTGATTCAAGAGATTTGATTGATCGCTTGGTGGATTCTAACCAATCAAAGGCGGTATTGGAGCGGCCTTCGTATTTTGGTATATTTTTTAATCAGTCTAAGAGTGTCCCGCTTGCTTTTGATGAGGTGCGTGAGGCGCTGCTGTTTGCTACTGATCGTCAAGCGATCGTTGATGAGGTGTTTGGTACAAGTGCTTTTGCAGTTTCTTCTCCGATTTTTTCGGGAATGCAAAGTTTTGTTAAAGAATCTGAGCAACCACCATATGATCTAGATCAAGCAAAAAAAGGACTTGAGGATACTGGGTGGAAACTTGGAGCGGATGGAGTGCGCGTGCGTGAACAAGACAGTACGAGGCTTGCTTTTAGTATTTCTGTTAATTCTGATCAGGTTCAGTTGAAGCAGGCGGCAACGCTTGTTGCACAACAGTGGGGCCTTCTCGGTGCTGAAGTTACCGTCGATTCTCGCGAAAAAGATGATTTGGATTCAAATGTCGTTACACCACGCACCTATGATTCTCTGTTTACGTTTCATCCGATGCGATGGGATCAACCAAATGTACAGGCTTTGTGGCACTCTAGAGAAAAGAGTCATCCTGGGCTAAATTATGCTGGAATGCAAGACGGACCATTGGATAGTGTTTTGGATGAGCTTCAAACAGAGGCTGACAACGATCGACGTACTACTTTGTATGAGCAAGTGCAAAGTCGTATAGATGTGGAGGATCCTGCCGTGTTTTTGTTTGCTACAAGTTTCTTGTTTGCTTATAAGGATGATATTAAAGGCGTTGATTTGCGACGTGTAAATGCTCCACAGGATCGTTTTTTTGGCGTAGAAAATTGGTATATCAAGGAGAAACGTCAGTGGAAAAAATAATGTCGTCTTTTTAGGGTTGAGAATGAGATCTGCGTATAATATGCAGATTTTTTTGTGTTATGATCAATGTGTGACTATATATTTCAAAATTTTATATCTATTTTTATGAAAAATGTTACTCTGCAATCATGGGGTATGCCACATATTTCTTCAGAACTTGTGTCGCGTGTAGAAGAAAGCGCAAAGAAGCTCCACGATGGAAAAGGAGAGGGTAATGCGTATCTCGGGTGGCTTGATTTGCCTGTGAATTATGACAAAAAGGAATATACACGCATTGGTGAGGTTGCCGCTCAAATCAGAGAAGATGCTGATGTTTTTATCACGGTGGGCATTGGTGGATCATACCTCGGTACAAAGGCACTGGTTCATAGTTTGACTTCACGTTTCGTCAGCGGACAATCGACGAGTACTGTAGAAGTGGAAATGCTTTATGCAGGGAATCAACTCAGTAGCGAGTACATGAAGATACTTCTT
>CALHMM010000043.1 GCA_938034715.1 Minisyncoccota bacterium | reverse complement strand
GACAAATAAAAATCCTGCTTCACGCAGAATTGAACTATTATCGACCAGAATTCTCTTTGGGAGATTTCATAAATAATTCCTCACGAGGTCTTGCGTTATAGAAATAACAGCCTGCGTTTCTACGGAAATTTAGATTGTATGTAGATCTTACAGTACCTTAGTCGAACTGTCAATAGTTTATTGTTCTTCTAATACAAAAACTCCCTTACGGGAGATTTTGCGTCGTCGACTATTTTTCTTGGGTAGGTTTCTCTTTGACTCCGTCTTCCTCTGGGGTGTCTTCCCCTGTTGTTTCTGCCGTTTCATCTTTGGCTGGAGCATCTTCGGCCTTCTGGGAATCTTCTTTTGTGACCTCAGTCGTTTCTTCCTTCACTTCTTCTACTTTTTTCTCTGGGATTTTGACTTTTCGTTTATCCCCTTTTAGAACCCCGTTTTTTACGAGGAGGTTGTAGACACTATCTGATGGTTGTGCTCCCTTTTGGATCCAATCTTTGATTTTGTCTTCTTTGAGCAGTGTTTGTTTGGTGTGTGGGTCGTAGCTTCCTAGTACGGCCACGTGACGTCCGCCTGGGGCTTGCGTTTTTTCTTGTAATACTATGCGGTATTGTTTGTGATTTTTACGTCCGACAGTGTTATATCTGATTACTAACATAGATCAATATACTAAATAAGAATTTAATTCTCACTTGGATGTACGCCAAGTGGGAACGAAACATGTAGATCAATAGTATAGGTTTTAGTATATTTTGTCAACTGTTAGACTAGTTGATTATCTTCTTTTAGTTGGTCTAGTTTTACACTGAGGATTTGGGATGCCCCATCACCGCTCATCGTTACGCCATAGAGCATATCTGCGTGTCGCATGGTCTCTCTGTTGTGTGTGATTATCACAAATTGTGTTTGTCCTGCAAGTTCTGCAAAAATTTTCGCTAACCTTCTAGAATTTGCTTCATCAAGTGCTGCCTCTACTTCATCAAGTACAGCAAATGGTGGAGGATTGTATGCAATAATTGCGAAAAGCATAGCGATCGAGGTCAGAGACCGCTCCCCTCCAGAGAGAAGTGTGAGTTGCTTTACTTTTTTGCCTGGTGGTGACGCTTCTATTTCTATGCCTATTTCTGACTTGTGATGGTTTTTTTTGTCTTGATCAGGATCATCGTCTTCGATCTCTTGATCGGTCTGTTGCGTGATTTCTTGCGATGACTGATCGGCGGTTTTTTTTGATGAAGGCTCAATTTTGACTTGCTTGAGACGAGCGTTGCCTCCTGCAAAAAGTATTCTGAAGTATTTTGTAAATTCTACATTTATTTCTTTGTATGCCTTTACAAATGCTGCATGGATTTTTTTATCCATTTCTTTGATAACTTCTTTGAGTGAAGACATTGCTTTCTCTAGATCATCAGACTCTTTCGTGAGGAAATCAAACCTTTCTTGTGTCTCGTTAAATTCTTCCACAACGAGAGGGTCTATTCCACCAATTCGTTCGTATTCGCTTCTCAGTCGGGTGATTTTGAGCTCTGTGTCTTGTACATCTAATTCTGTGGGAGTATATTCCAGTGATTGGACTTCAATGCCAAGTTCTTGACGTACTTCGTTTGTTACGTCTTCCTCTCTTACCTCTAGCTTGGCAAGCTCAATCTTTGCTTCGTTGAATTGTTCACGAATAGCATCCAGTGCAACTTGACTCTCTCGATGATCTTTTTCGAGTAGTAAAAATTTCTCTCGAGCCTGTTTATCTTTGGAGACCCCCTCTCTAATTTTCGAGTCGATTGCTGCAATTGCCGACTCGAGTTTTTTTCTTTTCCCCTCACAGTCTAGAACAATTTTCTCATTTTTTTTAATTGCTTGATCAATGCTCGCCATCTTCTCTTTGTTTATAGTCAGAGGAAGGTTGACTGTTTTCTTTCCTGCGTCTTCATGTAGTTTGTGAAGATCCTCTTTTACACTGCGCAGTTTGACTTTGAGCGCCTCAAGTTCATCAAGGCTTTTCACAGCTTCGAGTAGTTGAGTGAATTTGTCTTGCTTGTCTTGGATGGCCTGTAGTTGTTGCCTGACATAGATTAAATCCACAGGGATACTCTTTACTTTTTGTTCTGTGATTTTGTGTTCTTTTTCTACTTCAATACGTCCTTTGGCTATCGCAATATCTTGATCGATGGTTCTTAGCTGTGTGTAGTAGGCATTTTTTTGATCTTCGTGTTCGCCTACGATGTTTCCGTCTTCTACTTTTTTTGCCTCGATAGAAATTTGTTCGACAATTTTGTCGAGACTTCTTTGTGAGGTCTTTAGTTGACGACCCACTTCCTCCTTTTGTTTACTAAGAGTTTCTTTTTCTTGCTCAAAGCTATTCCAAACCTGCGCAAAGTATACTTTTTGTAGTGACCTTAGCTCATCGTGGACCTCTTTACTTCTAGCTGCCTTTTCTGCTTGTCGTTTTAGCGTTTTGAGATGAGGCTCTACCTCTGCGATTAGCTCTTTTGTGCGTATTAGATTTTCTTTTGTTTTGTCGAGTTTTTTTTCGCTGCGAACTTTTCTAATCTGAAAATGCTTTACTCCTGCTGCATCTTCTATCATCAATCTTCGTTGGCTGGGTGTTGCACCGAGGATAGCATCTGTCATGCCTTGTCCGACAACGCAATGACTCCCCTTCCCCATACCTGCTTGCGCGAGGATGTCTATGATATCAAGGAGTCGCACTCGTGCACCGTTTATTGAGTATTCACCCTCGCCATCTCGATACATTTTTCTCTCTATAACGACATCATCGTATTCTACTGGGATTTTTTTGTCGGTATTATCAAAGACAAGAGCTACGCGTGCGGATGACAGTTTTCCTTTGGATTCACTTCCAGCAAAGATCACATCTTCACTTTTCTTCCCGCGAAGGTTTTTCATAGACTGCTCTCCCATGACCCAACGGATTGCGTCAGAGACATTTGATTTTCCGCTACCATTTGGGCCTACAATTGCAGTAATTCCTGGAAGACCTTTGCTGTTTTTTGAGCCTTCAAAAGACAGCACTGTTGATGCTGCAAAGGATTTAAATCCAGAAATTTCGATCTGCTTGAGATGCACTGATTTAGTTTGATGCAGATTATATTTAGATATTATACACTATGGGAAACAAATTCTCTACAGTGCCAGGCATTTCCTGCGTAGGAATTACTGTCTGTCAAGTGTTGAGAAAGTCGCTTTTATGCATTAAATGCAATGTATACCAAAAAACGCCCGTCTAAGGCGTTTTTCGGTGAATTCGCTATGACCAACCCTTCACTTCTAGCGCGTTTTTTGCTGCTTCTCTTTGCGCTTCTTGCTTGCTAGATCCACTGCCTTGGGCAATTTTTTTCTTGCCTAGGAATATTCCCATGATGAACTCCCTGTCGTGATCTGGACCCTCTTCTGACAGGACTTCATAATGCGGTGTTATACTCTCATGTTCTTGTGCCTGTTCTTGGAAGTAGCTTTTTGGGTCAAGGTAGAGTTTTTTTTCAAGAACTTCATCTAGATGAGTAATAATTTTTTCTTGGATAAATTTTTCTGAGGCTTGATAACCGTTATCGAGATGGATTGCGCCTATAATCGCTTCTACTGCGTTTGCTAGTAGATAATTGCGAGCCCGGCCTGTGTCCTGGGTTTCTCCCTTGCTCATCATGAGAAATTGCTCAATGCCAATCTCCCTTGCAACGACTGCTAGCATTTCGCCATTTACGAGAGAAGCTCGCCAGGCTGTCATGTCTCCTTCTGGATTATCAAAATTTGCAAAGAGGTATTCTGTAACAACGAGTTCTAGAACTGCATCTCCGAGGAATTCAAGTCGCTCATTGTGCTGCCAATCTGCTTCGCGATGTTCGTTGAGATAAGAGCGATGTGTCATTGCTTCACGAAAAAGATCCTTATTCTTGACTTTTATTCCACATACTTGTTCAAATTTTTTTACATCCATATTTTACTGAAGAATTGCCACTTGGTAGTTACCACTTGTAGAACTGATCTATAGTGGATCGCACATAGTGAGAATACTTCCCTGATCATTGTTTAACTTGGTTTTAATGCCTATTGTGACTTTCCTTCCTTTTCCTCAACTTTACCTCTCCTTTTCTTCCCTTCTTGTGCGTTGTCGTTTTTCATGGGCTCGCCCATTTCACGATAGATTGTCCCTAATACGCCATTTATAAATCGGGGTGAACTATCAGTTCCATATGCCTTTGCTATTTCGATCGCTTCGTTTATTGCTACTTTTGGCGGTGTTTGATCATAGTCTCCATAGAGTAACTCATATGTGCCGATTCGTAGAGTGTTTCGATCTACTGCTGCGATCTGGTCGAGTGGCCACTCTGGAGCACATTTTGTTATGAGCTTATCTATGTCCTTTATGTGCTTAATCACTCCTTCTACTATAGATTGGGTGAAAGCATGATCCTTCGTGCCAGGTGCAAATTCGCTGTAGTTGAAATCTATCACTTCCCCAATGCGATTCTTTTCTTGGTTATGAAAGTCCCACTCAAAGAGTGACTGCATTGCGATAGACCGCTGAAGATGTCGATTAGCCATATTTGTTTTTTGTTGATGTGCTTTTTGATTCTTTTAAAAGAAAACGGCATAAACCGTTTTCTTTGTCTAGCCTGCTCGTTGTACGATTTCTTTGTATTGAGTGCCCCTGTAAACGCCGCATTTATCACACACTGTATGTGCTAGTTTTTGTTCTTTGCATGAGTTACATGGTACGGTGACGACGTCTTTGATTTTACCGATGTTGTGTTTGCGTCTTCTGTCGCGTCGTGAGCTTGTTTGCCGTTGTTTCGGAACTGCCATTGGTTTGGTTTATGAAATAAGTTTAAATAGTCTTTGATTACATATATTTAGCCTTCTTCGTTAGGAGTAAGACAGGTAATAAAAGAGTATTTAATTGGGTGAGTTTCTCCAATAAGGATTATTTTAGCAGAACTGCAGCTTTTTGGCAAGTCTTATCACTGTTTGCTGAAAGCTTGGTGGTTACTGCATTTTTACTACTTGCTTGAGTATTTCTATGAAGGTTTTTGCTGTGGCTTTCTTTGTGTTGAAGTTTGTATTTTTTTTCTCGTTAAGTTCTGAAGTTAGTTGACTTTGAAGTTGTTTGGACGTGAGTACTTCATGCAGTGCCACTTCAATCTCCTCTGGACGTGTTGGGTCAATCATTATGGCCTCAGTGCCCACTACTTCAGGAAGAGATGTCGTGTGAGATGTGATCACTGGCTTGTTACTTGCCAGTGCTTCTAGTGGAGGTAATCCAAACCCTTCAAAGTGAGAGGGGTAAATGAATACTTCCCCTAAGATATAAAACGCTTCACGATCTTTATTTGGGATGTCATGGAGGAGGTGGATATCCTCTTTTATAGGTGAATTATGTATTGCAGCTTGAATCTCTTCCATGTTCCATCCTCTTGATCCAGCCAGGACAAGGTGATGCGTGATATGTTTGTGCTTGCTCCGTATTGATTCGTATGACTGTATTAAACTTACGATATTTTTTCGTGGTTCAATCGTTCCAAAGTAGAGTATGAATTTCGATGGCAGGTTGTAGCGCATCTTAACCTCGAGTAGTTCATGACTGTTTCTTGTTAAATTGTTTTGGTCAGAATTGTATCCTCCTGGTAACACAAATACTTTCCCTCTTGTTTTGGGATAGCTTGCTATGACATCTTGTCTGCTGGACTGTGATACTGTAAATATTGCATCGGCCTTATTTGCTAGATTTCTAGGATTGACGAGGTAATGCCATATTTTTCTTTTAAATGAGAATGAGTTTTTGAAATGTTCGTATGAGAGGTCATGAATAGTTACTATGAGTTTCGTTCTTTGAGAGTGGGCAGTGAAATTTGCATTTGGCATGTATAACACATCAAGACCCCCTAAGAGATTGTCTAGCATCGGTTTCCCAAAATACCATAACGAGATGTTTAGCAACTTGTTGGAATATTGAAATTTTTTTAATTCTACATGGTCATACTGTAGTGCCCAGGAGAAGTCAATTTTTACATCTTTGTATGCATTAAAAAATAGAACGAAGAATATTTTCTCTTGATCTTTGTTTTTCTCATTCGACAATTTTGTTTGCACGAAAACTTCACTCAAGAGATTCTTGGTGTATTGCTGTACTCCTGTTGTTTTTCCCCCTGCGAAACATCTGACATCTATTCCAACACGCATAGAATTTGGATAACTGTGAATTTCTTAGACTTCTGAATGGATCTGACCTTAATCCTGTTTATTGTAGTAGTGCCGTAGTAATGTCCCTATCACAGCTAAGCAGAGACCTATTATAGTACTAGTTGCGCTAAATAGGATTAGGTTTTTTTCAACTGGTCTCGTAAGTGGTTCTTGTGATTGGAGTGAGAATCCCGTTTTTGATTTTTGACTTCCATTGACCTCTTTTGTTAATTCGTTTAGCTTACCAGTTATTGATTGACCTTTTTTCAGCGCAACTTTTGGGTTGCGGGATCTATATTGTATGTTTATCACTTGTGGGGAGGCTTGTGTTACTTGGAATGTTTTTTCAAGATCATTTGTGGAGAACGAGTCTGTGTCAATGTCACTAGCCCTAAGAATATCATTTACGATGCGTGGAGATGTTAGCCATTGTTTTAGTGTTAGCGAAAATTTCTCGTCAGCGCTTAATTGGTAAAATGAGTCGTATTGATCCTTATCGAGTTCGATTGGAGCGTTTGTGGTAGATTCTACCCTCACGATTGTTATCGTGAGAGTTGATTCGTATTCTGCGGGTTTATTCAGTATGTAGGTTAGTACACTTAGTACTGGAAGAGTCAGCAGAGCTACAAAGAGTATTTTCTGGTTTGTGAAAACTGAAAGAAATTTACGAAGTTCCATTTAAGTGTGCATAAAATTTAGTCTAGTTTAGGCGTGCAGCGTATAGCTCTGCATAATTTTGCTTTTTTGTCTTAAGGTCGATTTGTTTCTGTGTATGAGCTGCTACGGACTGTTCAACGTGACTTTTAATTGTACGCTTAAAGGACTTTATGTCAAATGAGTCTACTGAATGCGATATTTTTAGAGGGTCAAAGCTCATTTTCTGAAAATCCTTGATTGCTTGTATTAGTGCTTGGGATGTTTGTTCGTGAAAAAATGTTCCTTGTTTCCCTTCCTCCATATGCTCAGCTATGTCTCCACCGTGGAAGGCGATCAGCGGGCTTCCTGATGCCAGAGCTTCAATTGCTACAATGCCAAAGTCTTCCTCTTGTGGGAAGATAAATGCTTTACATTTTGTGTAGTAATCAGCAAGTTTGTTGTCGTCAACTCTTTCTAGGAATTCGATGTTGTCTTTTGCTTTTGATTTGAGAGCTTTGAGTTCTGGGCCCCTTCCAATTATCTTAAGTGGTAGCCCTAATTCGTTAAATGCTTCGATCGCAATGTCATGTTTTTTATAGGCGATAAGCCTCCCAACCATAAGGTAGTAATCTTCTTTTTTTACAGGTGATTCTGGTTGGAAGGATTTTATATCTACTGGTGGATTGATTACCTTGGCATTTTTGCGATAGTATTTTTTGATTCGTTTTGCGACGAATTGAGAATTTGCTAGGTACTCATCTACTCTTTGCGCACTTGCAAAATCCCATAGTCGTATGGGGTTCATGAGAAATGGTACAGTTTTTTCTATGAGTTGTGGTAAACCGAAGTCCGAAGTATACTTTTGACAATCATCCCATGCATAGCGCATCGGTGTGTGTACATATGAGATGTGTAGTGTCCCGGGAGGAGTTACAATTCCCTTAGCAAAACTAGAAGAGTCAGATAGTACTACATCGTAAAGAGAAAAGTCAAACTCTTCAATTGCACTTGGCATGAGCATGGGGAAATTTCGGTGGCGTCTTCTTGCAAAAGGTAGTCTTTGTAAAGACGAGGTGATAATAGTGTGATCATCAAAAGCCCCTTTCATCAGCTCTCTGTCATGAAGAAGTGTGTAGATGGGCGCCTCAGGGAATGTGTCTGCGAATGCCTTGAGGACTCTTTCAGCTCCCCCACCCTGGACAAGATAGTCGTGAACGAGCGCAATTTTCATAGTTATAACAGTTTGCTATTGTAAATCCCTAGCTGTTTTTGAATAGTTTCGATTGCATATTTTCTAGTTGCTTTTGTCGAAGAAAAGATCGACAATCCATTTCACGATTGTTATCACTAAAGATCCTAGTAATGCGGGAACGAATCCGTCAATGGAGATGCCATCAATAAAGTTCAGTATCCAGAAAATTAGAGCGTTTAATACAAAGGTAAATAGGCCTAATGTAAGTAGGTTGATCGGGAGCGTGAGGAGGGCAAGCACAGGACGTACAGTAATATTGAGTAAGGCGAGAAGAAATGCTGCAATAAATGCTGTAGGCCACCAAGAACTTACCTCTATTCCACTTATGAGGGACGGTGTAAGAAATAGTGCACCAGATACAGCTAGAAATTTAACAATCCACTTCATAATGTTTCTTATTGATATTACGGGATTATTATACCATGATTACTTGACGTTTTTGCGGTTCCGAACAATAGCGGGTATCGTTTTAAGTATGATGATGAAATCAAGCAACATCGACCAATTTTCTATGTAGTATACATCGAATCGAAATTCGTCTTCGAAGTCAAGGTCACTTCTTCCTGACACTTGTGCCATCCCAGTAATTCCAGGACGTATTGTTAGAAGTCTTCTGTGATAGGTCTGGTACTTCTCCACCTCTCGTAGTTGATGAGGTCGTGGACCTACAAGACTCATTTCTCCCTTTAGTACATTGAAGAATTGTGGAAACTCATCGATTGAAAATCTTTCGAGGATCTCACCTATTTTCATTTTTCGCGGATCATTGCTAATTTTGTATATCGGACCATTACGCGAAGAACTTTCTTCTATGAGTTTTTTCTCGTATCTAAGGGCTTCTTCATAGTTTGGATTTTGCTTGTCGGTACACCATTTCCAAAGCATGTACCTGAATTTGTACAGATCGAATTCCTTACTTTGTAAGCCTACTCTGCGATTTTTGAATATAATTGGGCCTGTAGGATCCTCGATTTTGATAAGTATGATCGCAAGAAGCATTATTGGTGCAGTCAGTATGAGCAATGTAAGTGATCCAATAATGTCAACTACACGCTTGGTGATCATACACCAACCGCGTAATGGTGTATGAGTAAGTGAGATGAGTGGTTCTCCACCAAATATACCCATTTCAAATCTCGCTGTTTGACGTGATGAGGGAATTAACTTGTACGTAATCCCATTCGTCTGACAGTAATCATACAATTTTTTGACGAGATCATCAGGCATTTCTGACTCGTTAACGATCATCTCGTCTATGCCAAAACGAGTGCGAATTTTTTTGATCCTTTTTATATTAATGTATTCGATGTGTTTGATAACTCTATATCCTAAACCTGGTGATTCTTGAATAATTCGACAGATATGATCGAGTTTTTGACTATTTCCAATTATTAACACTCTGTGTTCACCGATACCGCGAGTTTTTAAGAGGTATTTTTGGAGTGCCCGGGTCAAATACCTTCCAAATAATACAAAAATGATTGAGAACAACCACGCGGCAACTATAATGAATCGTGAAGAGAACCATTCTCGTTGAAGGAAGAATCCAATCATGACGAAAACTAGCGAAATTGTTGTAGCTTTTGTCACAAGTCTAGCTTCTCTCAAGAATCGTCGGGTTGCCCTTATTCTATATAATCCCTCAAAACTAAATACAGCAATTACGAAAAACGAAACCCAAAAAGCACTAACCATATACTGGGCGAAGGTTAGTGTGTAGTTACTATCTTTCTTGATGATCTCTTGAACGATCTCTGTATCTCTGAGCCAATAGGCAAATGCTGCTGCGAACATAATGGCAGCCCAATCTAAAAAGATGTGGAGTATGCTAAAAAATGATTCTGATTTTTTCATGGAAGATTGAAATGAGGCTCTTTGTCGGTATGGTTATTGGTAGTCATGAATGTTCGTAGTGAGAGCCACCAAAAGAGTGCTATAAGCCGGATTCTGTCATGAGTAATGATCTGTCTTGTCTTTATGTTGCCATAAAGATCTTTGCGGCTCTCTCCATTTGCATGGAGCACGGCCTTGCACACAAGTAAGGATTTAGCCGTTTCACCTCCCATGTTGCCATGGAAACTAATCCTATAAGGATCTCCCTTCCTTTCGGTTAGGACGTCTCTGCTCGCACCTCGTAGATTGCTCTAGGTGGGTATTACCCACTACCTGGCTGCATAAAAATATGCGTGTGTCCGGACTTTCCTCTCTCTTATGTCCGAAGACATCAGGAGCCATTACTTACAGTCTTTTGGTGGATCTTACTACGATAGCTTCATTCTAACATACCCTACTACAAAACATGATTATTGTCACTACTCTGGTGATTTGGTTAAAGTCATATCATTGCGAGCTGTGTGAGCAGTAACACTAAGTTCGAAGGATATTTGAAATAAATAATGCCCATCTCTGTGAGGAGAGATGGGCATTGGACAGTTCAACACACTGTCTTAGTAGTTGAGTTGTCGTAGGTCAAGATGTACCATACCCCATGGCTCCTCCATTATTATTGAAGAAGCATGACGGGTTTTGAATTTGCACATCTTTACTGTGTCCTTGTTATAGCAACTTTGCAGTCTTCCGAATCCGCCATCGTGTAATATGAATAACTTACCGATGTATTTTTCAGGTTTACTCGTGTCAAAGCATGGCTCTGACTTTGTAAGTCCATATGTGCTGACAGTGAATAGCAATGCTATTGCTGCTGTGATCACTAGGTGTTTAAATTTGTAGCTCATTTTAGCCCTCGGTGTTTTTTGTAAGTGGGAGTTCCACAATGATATAGTATCACCTTTTTATACTTTTGTCAATCAATTTTATATAAGCAAAAACAGGCTCTCGCCTGTTTTTGCTATTTGCTAGTTATTAGCTGTTGCCGTCGAATTTGTCAGCTACGCCGTCAATTGCGTTACCTGTCAGATCTTTGGCTTTGTCTACTACACCACTTGCCATATCGCCTGTTGCACCCATAGCGTCAGCTGCTTTGTCGATCGCACCTTCAGCCATATTTG
>CALHMM010000042.1 GCA_938034715.1 Minisyncoccota bacterium | reverse complement strand
ACCGGCTTGGGTGTATGCTAGCTCTTGTCCAGTACTCTTTGTTATTTTTGAGCGCACTATTATAAACTTTCGACTATCTTGTTGGCTATGCTGTTGATTTTTAATTGACAGCTACAATTAGGTATGGTATATTCTTTTGTTATGTACTAGTTGGTGTTTTTCCTCTATAATGATGTAGTACTATTTTTGATGTAATTACTTTATTTATACTGTTATGAAGCATGTTTTCTTTATTCTTTTTGCTGCGATCGTGGGTTTTTCATTGCCAAGTACATCGCATGCAGCTGTGGAAAATTTACCTGTAGGATTTGATGTTGAGACGATTGCATCTGGGCTCAATATACCTGTAGCGATGAGCTTTGAGCCAGAAGGAGATAGAATTTTTGTAGCGGAGAAAGGTGGTAGTGTGCGTATTATCGAAGATGGGGTTCTTTTGGACACTCCACTGATTACATTGGATGATGTGAATACTGCAAATGACCGTGGATTAATCGGTATTGCTGTGGATCCAAATTTTGCGACGAATCATTACATCTATGTCGGGTATACTTATGAAAATGATCCAACTGCGGCTGATGATGGTGGAAAGAAGACAGCTCGTGTTGTCCGACTTACTGAGAGAAACAATGTAGTTGTTCCAGGAAGTGAGACAGTAATCTTGGGTAAAGTAGGTGGCAATCCTTCAAATCCTTCTTGTAATGATTTTCCAGAGGGAAGCGATTGTATTGCTTCAGACTCACTGAGCCATTCTATCGGAGGACTTCGTTTTGGACCTGATGGAAAGCTTTACGTCTCCACAGGGGATGGAGCTGGGTATATCGGTAGCGGTGATGAGCAAGCGTTTCGTGCGCAGGACATCAATCATTTGAGTGGAAAAATTCTTCGTATCAATACTGATGGAACGGGTCTCAGCACTAACCCGTATTATACGGGAGATGTCAACGATAATGCATCAAAGATTTGGGCGTATGGACTGCGGAATCCTTATCGGTTTAATTTTCGTCCAGGTACAAACCATCTTTATAGTGCTGATGTAGGTTGGTATCTTCGAGAGGAGCTAAACTTTATAGAGCCAGGAGAGAATTATGGATGGCCGTGTCGTGAAGGAATTGGGAAATCTGGTGGAGTGTATAATGACAGACCACAGTGGGGTGATTGTAGTCTGAGCTTTACAGATCCAGTGTATGATTATCCTCACCTAGAAACAGAAAATGGTGGTGTGGGTGCAATTACTGGTGGAGCATTTGCTACAAGTAGTTCATATCCGGCAAGTTTCCGTGGAACGTACTTTTTTGGTGATTATGTTTTTGACTTTATAAAGAGCATTCGTTTCAATCCTGATGGAAGTTTCAATAATATTTCTGACTTTGCTACAAGCGTTGATGTTCCAGTAGAGTTTGTTACTGGAAATGATGGGTTGGTATATTACCTCTCATATTTTGGTGAGGTGCGTCGTATTGTGTACACAGAAAATCCCGTAGCACGTATTACAACTTCAGTTAATGAAGGGAGCGCACCACAGACAGTTCAATTTGATGGTTCTGATTCGAGCGTATTTGGTGGCGCAGATCTATCATATGTCTGGGACTTTGGGAATGGTCAAACAGCTACTGGCGCTTTGACTTCTTACACGTATACAACGCCTGGGACCTATAGTGTCACGCTTACTGTAACTTCTGCAAATGGTGCTGTCGGTGAGGCAACGACAGTAGTAAGAATTTTGGATGGTGAAGCTCCAGTAAACGTAGATCCTGAACTTATTTCACTAGAAGTGACTTCTGAGGCCCCGTTTTTTGTCTCCAAGGCAGTCAATATCCGAGCACAGGTTGGTAATGCGGCTGGTGGTGATCCTTTTTGGCTTACCTACCGTGTTTACAATGGTGATGGTACTCGAGCTGTCGAATATGATACGTCTTTTAAAAATATCGCACTGGCTCCTGGCGAAACCGCATATCTTGATGATGTGGCAGGTGAAGGACGATCGTTCTTATTTGCTAAGCCTGGTGTGTATCGCATTGATGTGCGATTAAAGACGCTTGAAGGAGTGGAAATCCTTACGTATGAAAGTGCTTTGACTTTGAATGTGTGTTCACGCTCTGATGAATGTGTTATAGATGGTCTAGATACGGAACCTGAGATTTTACCTGAAGTGAAGCCTGAGGTTACGATTACACCTGTAGTTCCATCGAGTGTAGCTAAGCAAGCTCCGGTATACCGTTTTTACAGCGAGGTGTTTAAGGGACATTTCTATACGAACTCACTCGTAGAGAAAGAAGCTACTCAAGCAGATACGAATTGGAATTATGAAGGTATCGCCTATAATGCATCATCAGCTATGGGAGATGGACTGGTTCCGGTATACCGTTTTTACAGCAAGCAATTTAATGGACATTTCTATACAATTTCTGAGGAAGAAAAGATTGCCACAGAGAATGATGCAAACTGGTCGTTTGAGGGTATCTCGTATTATGTCCACCCTTCACTAACAGAAAACACGTCTGCAGTATATCGTTTTTGGAATCCTACGGTAAAACATCATTTCTACACTTCTTCCGCAGTAGAAAAGCAGAATCTACAGGACAATAACCCGGAGTGGGTTTACGAGGGCATTGCTTGGTATTTAGGAGCGTAAATATCTTTTGAAGTGTGACCGTTTACGACTGCAATACGTATATTGCAGGTATTGCAGTCGTATGTTATACTTTTTCTATTGGTTTTTGATACTGGATAGTATTTCTGAGGACACTGTAATGATAGAGATTTATTTTGTAAATCTAGTGATCACGTAGTAGCTAAGCTACATGAGAGTTCAAGTCTCTCTTGCAGAACAAATACAATATATATAAGATAGACACTTTGCTATTTGTTGAGTGGGTCGATCTTTTTTATACTATATTCCTATTTATAGAAGGTTGTATGTGCTTTGCACATATACAAAAATATATTCCCTTCGGCACAGCTGTGGTTTGTCAAATTGTGCTACGAGCACAAATCAATACCTATAGGACTCTTGCATTTATACAGTTTTTTGTGGCGTGAATATTGTCCATGAAATTATGTATAAATGCGTGAGTTCTTACTCTGTGATTTAAACATTTAACTGTACGACTGTTGTTGTGCAGTATTAGAAAAATAATTTATGAATGATCAAAATATACCATCTGATGCAAATGCTCGTCGCGTTCGTCGTGACTCAGGGGCATCTGATGTTACAAGTAGACGTGCACAAAAAAATGCACGTGATGCGCGGAACCGAAACCGCCATAGTAGTCACCTTAATAGTGATGCTAAGAAAAACGGATCGTCACCGGACGCGATTGCGCAAGCGCGTCGTGACGCTGCTCTTGGACGTAGTGTGACAGCTGAATCACAATCAAAGAGTTCTCGGGCCCTGCAGTCAACTTCTGCAAAGTCAAAAAAGCACTCTACTAAAAAGACGACAAAACGAAGTGGACAACAAGCAGGCAATCAAGCAAAAAAGCACTCCACTAAAAAAACTGGCAACCATAGTGCGAAACATGCATCAAAAAAAGGCACAAAGAAAAAAGGTGGCTCACGCGGAAGAGGACGGTTTAATCAGCCGCAGACAAATGCTGAGCGCTTGCTTGATGCGACTGCAGTTGATGGAGCGCAAAATAATGCAGCCAAGATTCCACCTATAGAGAAAGATACAATGCGTATCATACCAATAGGAGGAAATGAAGAAGTTGGTCGTAACATGATCGCTGTTGAATATGGTACAGGGGATGGTAAGAGTGATATTATTATCACCGATATCGGTATGCAGTTTGCAGAGGAAGACATGCACGGTATTGATTACATCGTACCAAATATCAGTTATTTCCGTGGCAAAGAACGAAATATCCGTGCTGTGATGTTTACGCATGGTCATCTCGATCACATCGGTGCAGCTCCTGTGGTTTTGAAGCAACTTGGGTATCCGACAATTATTGCACGTGATTTGACGCTTGCGATGATTAAGAAAAAACTTGAAGATGGAAATCCAGGAGGTGCAAATAATGTGAAAACAATTAGTGTGAAAAACATTGATCAAAAGATGACACTTGGAGCTTTTAAAGTCCATTTCTTTGAAGTGGACCATTCGATCATGGATTGTATGGGCATTGCTTTGGAGAGTCCAGTAGGAACTGCAATCAACCTAGGTGATTGGACGATTAATCACGATCCAGCAGATGGTGGTGCAATCTCTTATGAATCGCTTAATCAGTATGCAAAGCCTCGAATCTTGATGTTGGAATCATTGAGTGCGATTAACACGCGTCCACCAAAGAGTGAAAAGGTTATGCAGGGAAATTTGCAAGACCTTATAAATAAAGCACCAGGACGTATTATCATCGGAACATTTGCTTCTCAGATTAAACGTATTGCTGGACTTCTTGAATTTACAGAAAAAACTGGTCGTAAAGTGCTTTTGGAGGGCTATAGTATGAAAACAAATATTGAGATCGCCAAACAACTTGGCTATATCAAAGTAAGCGAAGATGTTTTTATTACACCACAAGAACTTTCGAAGTATCCAGATAACAAAATCCTTGTGCTGTGTACTGGAGCGCAGGGTGAGCATAATGCAGCACTGAATAAGATCGTCACGGAGAATCACCGTTTTATCAAGGTACAGCGTGATGATACGATCGTTTTTTCTTCCTCGATTATTCCTGGAAATGAACGAAGTATTCAGCGACTTAAAGACAATCTTTATCGTAAATGTGACAACGTGATTCATAGCGATATCATGGATGTGCATATGGGAGGGCATGCTACTGCACAGGATATCGAAACAGTGATCAAGATGGTTGATCCTCAGTATTTTGTGCCAATTTATGCTAATCATTACATGCTTCATGAGGCAAAGAAGCGAGCAGTCGAGATGGGCTTTCCAGCTGGACGTGTAGCAATCCTTGATAATGGGCAGATCCTTGAATTCACAAGTAAGGGTGCTAAAATCCGTAAAGAAAAAGCTGACACAAGTTACGTTTTTGTAGATGGTTTGGGTATCGGTGATGTCGGACAAGTAGTCCTACGAGACCGTCAAGCACTTGCTGAAGATGGTATGTTTATCATCAATGCGATTATTGATTCAAAGAAAAAAAAGTCACTATCGATCCAAGTAACCTCTCGTGGCTTTGTGTTTGTCAAAGATAACTTTGAAACAATCAATGAAACGAAGAGGAAAGTGGAGAAAATTATAGCTGAATCGACGAGTGAAGACACACAACTTGATTGGCGTCATGTAGAAAACAACATACGTGATCAGATTGGTGAGTTCCTCTTTCAGAAAACTGCGCGTCGTCCTATGATCCTTCCGATCATTATGGAGGTGTAGAATGTTATAGGCATTGTCAAAGTCGATAAAGAGCCCTTCCTACTTATGGAAGGGTTTTTGGTTGTTGTGAATTATTTTTTGATTGGGAATAGGGTATTGTATCTGATATAATACTTAATAGAGAAACACTATGTCATTTTTATAAATTACTGTCAATATGAAAGAGCGACTTTTTAGCGGTATTCAACCAACAGGAAATTTACATCTTGGGAATTATTTGGGAGCGGTAAAAAACTGGATTGCACTTCAAGATGACTATGATGCGTTTTTTTGTGTTGTTGATCTCCACGCTATTACATTGCCACAAGATCCTGAGCAATTGCGTAGTAAGATCGTTGAACTAACACGTGTTTACTTAGCCTCAGGTATCGATCCTGTAAAGTCGACGATTTTTGTGCAGAGTGATGTTAGTGGTCATGCAGAACTTGCATGGCTTCTCAATACGATTGCGAGGATGGGTGATATGGAGAAGATGACCCAGTTTAAAGATAAAAGTACAAAAGAGGGATCTGAGCGCTCGAGTGTAGGACTTTTTGATTATCCTGTGTTGATGGCTGCTGATATACTTTTGTACGATAGTGAGATTGTGCCTGTAGGAGATGATCAGCGGCAGCATATAGAGCTTACACGGACGCTTGCACGTCGCTTCAATGAACGCTTTGAAGAAACATTTGTTGTACCAAAAGGTGATATCAGGGAAGAGGGGATGCGGATTATGGGCTTGGATGATCCGACGAAGAAAATGAGTAAGAGTGCTAGCAGTGAATATAACTATATTGCTTTGAGTGATGCACCTGATGTCATTCGCAAGAAAATTATGAAAGCCGTTACTGATAGTGAGCCTACGATTACGTATAGTGATGATCGCGCTGCTGTGAAAAATCTTTTGACGATTTATAGTTTGTTGAGTGAAAAGTCGATTACTGAAATTGTGTCGCTGTATGAAGGAAAAGGATTTGGGGATTTCAAAAAAGACCTTGCTGAGGTGGTAGTGGATTTCATCTTACCTTTGCAAGAAAGAATGAATGCTCTCACTGATGCGGATGTGGAATTAATTCTTACACAAGGGGCGCAGAAAGCTGAAATGATCTCTTCTAAGAAGATACGTGCTGTAAAAAATGTTATGGGTCTTGGTGTGACAAAGTAGTTATATGTTTGTAAATAGCGTAAATAACAAATATGAAGAAGATATTATTTGGGATTAGTATATTAATGTTTTCTCTGCCAGCTGTAGTAGGAGCAGGCACAGATGCGCCTGTGATTACATCTGGTCCGGTTGCAGATCCTGTGACCTTTAATACTGATACTGGTTCGCAGTTGGTAACGATCGAGTTTAGCGCAACAGATAGTGGCTCCGGTGTTTGTGTACGTGCTGATGGGTGTAGCTTTCCTTCTATTGCTCGCGTTGAAGACTCTGTGTATATCGAGGAAGATATCGTCCGTGTGAGTGGTGACGCCCAAAACGGTGTGTATCAGGTACCCCTTACATTTGCACAGTACTCTAATATCAATCAGTCGACGTATGCAGATAACGATCTAAACATTTACGATAAAAATGGCAATAGGACGCGTGTTCCTATAAGCAGTATTTTAGATAATGTTGGCTCTGCAACTGATAACGCAACGCCAATTATTGTGCGTGTGAATAGTATTATTCCAGGTGCTGTGAGGAGTGCTACAGAGAGAGTTGTGGATGTAAGTCTTGATATTATTGATGATGTAAGTGGAATTTGTGCAGATGAAGATAGCGGGTGTAATCGCAGCGCAGCGCTCGCTGTTTCTGATCCTGATGATATTCTGGAGGACTTGGGTGTTTCTTTTGATATTGTTTCGTTCTCCCGCGAAAGCGGTGACAAACTTTCTGGTACATATAGTTTGAAATACCATGTTCCACTTGCTACACCGAAAGGTTCATATGAAGTTTTTTTGGAAGTTCTTGATAACGTAGGAAATTACACGAATTATGATTTTATCGCTTCGCAACAACTTATTGTTGGGGATCCGCTTGTTGATACGACAGTTGATAACGTGGTCCATCGATTTTATAGTGCAAACTATGGTTCACATTTTTATACTATTTCCGCTGCAGAGGCAAATGCTTTGATTACAAATGATCCAAATTGGAGCTATGAAGGACAGGCATATGAGGCATCGCCACAAATAATATCTGAGCAAAATCCCGTGTATAGGTTCTACAGTCAAAATTATCGCTCACATTTTTTTACGATGTCAGAAAGTGAGAAGGATTTTCTGATTGCAAATGATCCGAACTGGAGTTACGAGGGTGTCGCATATTATACTTACACACAACCTGCAAATGATCGTAAGGCGTTGTATAGATTCTACAGTGCATTGTATCAATCACATTTCTATACGACATCTGAGTCTGAGAGAGATTCTCTGATAGCATATGATCAAAATTGGATATATGAGGGTATTGCTTGGTACGTGAATAAATAATGTTGCTTTAGCTCGCGTTGTATGACTGTACAGTTTGTGGCTGTGATCTTTGCTTTTGTTTTTACTGTTGGCGCTTTTGCTTCACTGTTTTTGCGATGGTTTTATCCTTACCATAGGATTATTGCTCTAGCTCTCTATACTGTGAGCTGGGGTTTGAGCATCTATAGCGTTTGGTTTTATCGTGATTTCATATTTATGCGCAGCGAGAGGTTGACTGACCTGCTTATTGGTTACATCCCTTTTTTCGCATGGATTGGGATTTCATTTATTTTTATTTTTTTCTTGTGGTTTTTTCGGTTCCGTGAGTTTGGTGAGCTTTCTACAATTAAACCTGAAGAATTTGGAAAAATTTCACATGATGATACTGCTCTTCTTGGGTATTTGGATCAGTTTTTGGAGGAGAACGTCTGTCGTTTTGAGAAGAGTCTTTTGGTTGATGAAGAAAAAATAGAGTTTAGTAGTAGTGAGAGACAATCATTGCGAATTTTATGGAAGGCTGTTTTTGACGGGGTTGTTGAGATTGATATGGTGCGTAGTCGTTATGAGGATTTTTATGTTCTGGGTGGCAATCGACGTGACGATCATTTGATCAGTTTTTTGATTTACTATAATTGTGTGCTTTTACAGCATTACTATACCCACAGAGTACAAAAGATTATAGGAGATAGGGAAGTTCTCGAGAAAATTCTTGATGACCATGACGACAAAATTGGACTACCAGAGAATTCATATTCTTTGAGTGTAGGAAAGATTATTCATGCTGGTGAGATCGTGCAGATTAATCTTGGCAGAGCTTATAGCGCACTGATCAGTGAGGAGATTGATTCACATGCATTGGATATCAGGTCACAAGAAATACTTGCGTATGTGGATGATCATATACATACGTATACATTGGAGATTTTCAAAAATCCTTTGAAGCGATTTGAGAAATCGGTGACGACAACATTTTTCCCATGGCAAAAAAAGATTGCGTATGGCATGAGCTTAATACGCGTGTCAGAGCGACCATTTTTGATTACTGATGATTTTATCAAAGATCAACACAGGCAGATGGAGCCGGGAGATGTATTGCTGCAGAGGCGTGAGTGGTTCGCGACAAATATTGGCATACCTGGGTATTGGACGCATAGTGCTTTGTATATTGGCTCACTAGATGATGTTAATACATTTTTTAGCCAACTCCCAGAGTTTGAGAATGATCTACCCAGTGAATATATAGCAAAGGAATTTCCTGCGGTTTATGAGCAATTACGTGATAATGATTCCGACGGCCACAAGCGGTGCGTCATAGAAGTAAAAAGTCCTGGTGTTATCATTACATCGTTTGAACAAACGGCTGGTTGTGACGCACTCGCTGTACTGCGTCCGACACTTTCACCACAACAAAAGTGGCAAATGGTCACGCAGGCGATGAAATACTTTGGTTTACCGTACGACTATAATTTTGATTTTTCTACTGATGGTTCTCTGGTGTGTAGTGAGTTGATTTATAAGGCACTCGAAGGGCTTCCAGATATTTCTCTGGAGGCGACGATGACAAATGGTAGACTTTTATTTACACCAAATCAATTTATCGAAAAATTTGATCGTGAGCTTGAAAGCGAGCGACAGTCATTTGAATTTGTGCTGTTTTGGGATGGAGATGAGAAAACAGAAGTTGTTCATGAGAGGGATGTGGCAGCATTGCGAGAATCATGGCGAAGGCCAAAGTGGCACGTGCTGGGAAGTTATCTGGAAGAAAATAGTGTAGAAAAAAATTGATCAATACTTCACTGGTATTATTAGTAAAAAACTACATCGCGATGATGTAGTTTTTAATGTTTTATATCACTACTAGTGCATTATTTGCCGAGAATTAACCGATGTAGTTGCTAAGTTGTTTTTCTAGTAATTCAATGCTTTTGCGTTTTTCATTTGCGATTTCTTTCCAGATCGCAATGTTTTCGTCATTATCTCCCGCATCCTCCATGTAGGTTTTCTCGATTCTCCAGAGACTTTTACTTTCTTGTGAGAGTTGGTTTATGAGATTGAATTTGTGATTGTCGAGCATATTATTTTTTGTTATATATTATGAATTTATTATAGCATTTTATTTTTTGGGTGTTTTTGCTATAGTTAGTTGTAGTACGGTTTTATAGTAAATGATTGATAAATAAAATTTATGAAAAAAGTTATTGCGTTTGATTTGGATGACACACTTGCTGAGAGTAAATCAGCAATTACGGACCGCATGTCAGGACTTTTAGGTGAACTATTGGAAAAGTACCATGTTTGCGTGATTTCTGGTGGGCATTTTGGACAGTTTGAGAAGCAGCTCGTTGCAAATCTTACAGTTGATCAGAAATTGTTGGAAAATTTGCATCTTATGCCAACGTGTGGGACGCGTTATATGCGTTTTGAAGAAGGCAATTGGGTCGAGCAGTATGCAGAAAATTTAACTGAAGATGAAAAAGACTTGATAAAAAATGAGCTTGCTGTAGCAGCTAAAAGTCTTGGATATATGACTGACGCGCCGCATGGGGAAATTATTGAAGATCGAGGCTCACAAATTACATTTAGTGCACTCGGACAGGAAGCCCCAATTAGTGAGAAAAAAGACTGGGATCAAGACGCAAAAAAACGGTTGGAGATTATTGGGTTGGTAAAAGAATCACTTGCAGCATTTGAAGTGCGTACTGGGGGCACAACATCTATCGACGTTACACGCAAAGGCATCGATAAATCGTATGGGATGGATAAGATTATGGATATTCTGTCGATTGGTAAAGAAGAAATTCTTTTTTATGGTGATGGTCTACATGAAGGCGGAAATGATTATCCTGTGAAAGCGCATGGTATTGATTCTATCGCTGTGGAATCTTGGGAAGATACAGCGATAGGAATAGAGACAATTGTGCGTATGTCGTAGTGAGTGGACTAACCTTTTATATATCTAATTATCTAATATGGCATTGCAGATCGGGATTGTGGGGCTTCCAAATGTAGGTAAGTCAACACTTTTTAAGGCGTTGACGAAGAATCCTGTTGATATCAATAATTACCCCTTTTGCACAATTGAGCCAAATGTGGGAATTGTGCCTGTACCCGATGAACGACTCGATAAATTGAGCGCTTTTTCATCCAGCAAGAAAGTTGTACCAACAGCTATTGAGTTTGTGGATATTGCAGGATTGGTAGAGGGTGCTAGTAATGGAGAGGGTCTTGGAAATAAGTTTTTGGCGAATATACGAGAAGTAGATGCTATCGCACAGGTTGTGCGGGTTTTTGCAAATGATAAAATTACGCATGTTCATAATAAAGTAGAGCCAGTACATGATATCGAGATCATTGAGACAGAGCTTATACTTGCGGATATGGTGACTGTTCAGAAAACGCTTGATCGTGTCACAAAGCTTGCTAAGAGTAATGATAAGGATGCAATTGCACAGATTTCAGTGATTACAGAAATTCAGAAAGCGCTTGAAGACGGTGCTCTAGCATCTACAGTTGATCTCGATATGACGCATGAGCCAACACGTTTGATTGTGCGTGATATGAGTCTGCTGACGAACAAGCCGATGATGTATGTGTACAATGTATCTGATCTTGAGGCATCTTTGGCAGCGTCTCTCGAAGATCGCCCTCATGTGAAACTGGATATCAAGATTGAAGAGGAGCTGATGGATATGAGTATTGCTGAGGCGCAAGAGTTAGGGATGGAGTCACATTTGGGTGATCTTATCACTGAAGCGTATGATTTGTTGGGATTGCAGACTTTTTTTACCACAGGTGAAACAGAGTCTCGCGCTTGGACTGTCAAAAAAGATGCGACAGCTCCAGAAGCCGGTGGAGCAATTCATAGTGATTTCCAGGAGAAGTTTATTCGCGCTGATGTTATTGCGTGGGATACTCTTTTGGCGGCAGGCTCTTTTAGCAAGGCACGAGAATTGGGAACGTTAAAAACAGTTGGAAAAGAGTATGTCATGATTGATGGCGATGTTGTAGAGTTTAAGGTATAAAATTTGTATTACTGGAGCCCAAGAGAAGTTTTTGGTGTGAGTTTGTGCGTTGGTTTTTAGCTGAAAATAGTGAAGTATAAAATCTAGTTGAATATTTGCAGTACTTGACATGATTGACTGAATGAGTACAATGGGGAAAGAACTAGCACTCTAAACTATCGACTGCTAATTCTAAGTAATATCTAAAATATATATTCATGGCTAAACAAATTGCTTTCGGGGCGGATGCGAGAAAAAAGGTCGTTGCAGGGATTGATCAAGTTGCAGATGCTGTCAAAACAACAATAGGGCCAAAGGGGCGTAATGTGATATTGGAGAAAGGCTACGGTGCTCCAGTTGTGACAAATGATGGTGTTTCAATCGCAAAAGACATCGAGCTGTCTGATAAATTTGAAAACATGGGCGCAGAGCTCATTAAGGAGGTAGCAAATAAAACAAATGATAATGCAGGTGATGGTACTACAACTGCTACAGTTATGACGCAAAGCGTTGTGCGAGAGGGTATGAAATTTGTTGAAACTGGTATTAATCCAGTAGGTCTTCGCAAAGGACTAGAGGCAGCAAAGCAAGATATGATTACAGAGCTGAAGAAGAGTTCGAAGAAAATTTCTAGCGCTGCAGAGATGGCACAAGTAGCTTCAATTTCAGCAGAGAGTACAGAGATGGGTGAAATGATTGCTACTGTCATGGATCGTGTTGGAAAAGACGGTGTGATCACTGTTGAAGAGGCACAGACATCTGGATTGTCGTATGATGTCGTCGAGGGTATGCAGTTTGATAATGGATTTATCTCTCCGTATATGATTACTGATACCAAGTCTCAAAAAGCTGAAATGAAGGATTGTTCAATCCTCATAACTGACAAGAAAATTAGCTCAATTGATGAGATTTTGCCACTTTTGGAGAAAATTGCAGCTGCAGGTAAGAAAGAACTTGTTATCATTGCCGAGGATGTAGATGGACAAGCTTTGGCAACATTGATCGTTAATAGGTTGCGAGGAGCGCTAAATGTTCTTGCAATTAAAGCACCAGAGTTTGGTGATGCGCGCGGCGATGTGTTAGAAGATATTGCGATTGTTACAGGTGGAACAGTTATTAGTGGGGATAAAGGTATGAAGCTTGAAGAAGTGGAGCTTGGGCAATTAGGTAGCGCAGCAAAGATCGTAACGACCAAAGACTCTACTACAATTGTGGATGGTCAGGGAGCAAAGAAGAAAATTGCGGATCGTGTTTCACAAATTGAGCGTCGCGCCGCATCTGAAAGTGCTCAATATGAAATTACAAAACTTCGCAAGCGTGCAGCAAAAATTTCTGGTGGTGTTGCAGTGATCAGAGCAGGTGCCGCAACAGAAACAGAGATGACGTACGTAAAACATAAACTAGAAGATGCTCTTGCTGCGACAAAAGCCGCTGTAGAGGAGGGGATTGTTGCAGGGGGTGGTAGTGCACTTGCAAAAGCCGCTGCGAAAATTGGTAGTAAAAAAGTAGGAGATGATACGGAATTTAATGCGGGATACAATGCTCTCGTTCGTGCTGCTTTTGCACCACTCACACAGATCGCTCTCAATTGTGGTGAGATGGATGCAGGCGTGGTGAAAAATGAAGTCATTAATGGGAAAGGTGAGTATTTCGGCTACAACGCAGCAACGAATACCTTTGAAAAAGACATGGTGAAAGCAGGTATTATTGATCCACTGAAGGTAACGAGGACGGCTATTGAAAATGCTGTATCAGTTGCTTCACTTGTTTTGACCACAGAAGTAGCTATTACTGAAGAGCCAAAGGAGGATGATGTAGACCCTGCAGCTGCGATGGGTGGTATGGGTGGCGGCATGCCAGGAATGGGTATGATGTAGCAGGTTGTCGTCTACTGTGGGACGCACTAAGGAGACTCTTTCAGAAATGAAAGAGTCTTTTGTGTGAATTTGATGGGAAATTTATTTATGGTGGTAAAGGAGATTTTGTAGTGTATAATAAGAGTAGGGTACTTTGTGCAGATATGTGCAAATAAAAACACATCAATTGTGCAAGGGTGTAAATTTTGGATTTACGTGAAATGAGTAAAAAGTGCTGCTTAAGAATTTTCTTAGTCAATTTACTCTGACACGCATCCTTTACGGTACCCCTAAATCTCGTGCAAAACAAAAATAAATGAAAGTTGACAATACACAACTCTATAATCACCTAGTGACTAATGGTGTTATTGGCCAGGATGTTTTGATGCCTCTTTTTTCTCAGGCTGAACAATCAAATACGCAGCTCAATACTTTGTTGTTACAAGGGGAGCTCATAAATGAGAAGGGTTTGATACAAATTTATTCACAGATGTTTGGTTTTCCAATTGTAGATTTATCTAAGGCTGACATTTTGGAAAAGACATTGCATATTATTCCTGAGCAAATAGCTAAGAAAAATAACGTTGTCGCTTTTTCGAGGAAGGGCAATGATCTCAATGTGGCAATGACAAATCCAGAAGATTTGCAAACCGTTGATTTTATCAAAAAAAAGACTGATCTGAACATTGTCGTGCATATAGCAACGGAAGCAGACATTAAAGAGGTTCTTCATCAATATACTAAAACTCTCAAAGCGGAATTTGGAGATTTGTTACAAGAAGAAGAGAGTGGAAAGAGTCTAGAACAGATCGCGCAAGATTTGCCGATTATTCGTATTGTAGACACGCTTGTGAAGCATGCGATTTTGCAAGGAGCTTCGGATATTCATATCGAGCCACTCGAAAAAAGTGTGATCGTTCGTTACCGCGTTGACGGTATGCTTCGTCAGGCGATGTCACTTCCTAAGCACACTCTCTCTGGGATCGTTGCGCGTATTAAGGTGCTTGGAAATTTGAAACTCGATGAACATCGATTGCCACAAGATGGTCGGTTTAAGATGGAAACGGATGAGTATAAGATTTCTTTTCGTGTAAGTATCCTGCCTGTTTTTGATGGAGAAAAAGTCGTTATGCGTTTGCTTGATGAAGGCTCCGCGGGGCTTACATTGGAGAAGATGGGGCTTTATGGAAATGCAATGGAGGTAATCCATCGAGAGATCAATAAACCAAATGGCATGATCCTCGTAACTGGACCAACTGGTTCCGGTAAGACGACAACTCTCTATACTGTGCTTGATATTCTCAACAAGCCTGATGTAAATATCTCAACTGTTGAGGATCCAGTAGAGTATCGTATGCAAAATGTAAATCAAACGCAAGTACATGCAAAAATTGGCATGACTTTTGCGGCTGGGCTTCGTTCTTTACTTCGTCAGGATCCTGATATGATTATGGTTGGAGAGATTCGTGATAAAGAAACATTGGAGATTGCTATTCATGCTGCTATGACAGGTCATCTTGTACTCTCGACTTTGCATACAAATTCCGCTGCAGGTGCAATACCACGTATGGTTGATATGGGCGCCGAACCGTTTTTGATTGCATCAACGACAAATATGGTCATCGGTCAGCGATTGGTGCGAAAGCTTTGTGACGAATGTCGTGAAGCATATCGGATGACTCCGAAAGAAGTCGAAACGCTTGGTGCAAGCTTTAACCTTGATACAATTTTTGAAGTTATGATTGGGCTTGGTGCTGCACAGAAAACTCAGACGTGGACTGATTTGCAACTCTATAAAGCGAAGGGTTGTAGCGAGTGTGGAGGATTGGGTTATAAGGGAAGACGAGGTATCTATGAAGTGCTAGAAGTGACAGAAAGTGTAGAGAAACTTATCGTACAAAAAGCTACGACTGACGATATAGAAAGAGAGGCTCGTCGTTGTGGTATGGTTACGATGGTGGAGGATGGTTTTTACAAAGTTCTCGGTGGGATCACTACAATTGATGAAGTTCTTCGCGTAACACAGGAATAGAGATCTTTGTGTTCGTCATTGTGCGGGACGCATTTGTATTTACTGAGTGTTCACCAGTTTTAGCCAAGTTCATTGCTGCGTCTGCGGTGTGATAGAATAGAAGAAGTTCGTATTTTGATTCTTGTCTCTTATAATAATGCCGAAGTATTTATATACAGCTAAAAGTGCCGATGGGACACCACGTAGTGGTGAGATGACGGCTAACAGCGAAAGAGACCTTGCTGTGCAATTGCGTGCAGATGGTTTTTTGATTACGTCGATGAAGCTCGTTAAGGATAACGATCGAGCCAAGAAAACAACGATGGAGTTTTTGGATCGTTTTTCTTCCATTCCTTTAAAAGAGAAGCTTTTTTTCACACGGAACTTGGCAGTGATGATCTCGTCAGGTCTTTCCATCGGAAAGGCGCTGTCGAATCTATCAATGCAGACATCAAATAAGAAATTTCGTGAAATATTGCTTGTCGTGTATGCGGACGTGCAAAAAGGGCTTTCTTTTAGTGACGCTCTGGCAAAACATCCTGTGGCGTTTGATGATTTGTTTGTCAATATGATTCGCGTGGGTGAAGTTGGTGGTTCGCTTGAAGAGTCATTGGCAATTTTGACGGTACAGATTGAAAAGGAAAATGACCTTAAGTCAAAAGTCCGAGGTGCAATGGTGTATCCTGCAGTTGTGATTTTTGCTATGACTGCAGTTGCGGTACTGATGTTGACGTATATTTTACCTCAGTTAACAGGTGTGTTCGTAGATATGGATGTGGAGCTTCCCAAAATGACACAAATTATTGTAGCGATGAGTGATATTTTGATTGAAAATAGCCTTTTGGTTATTATTGGGACGATTGTTGGTGGATTGGGACTTAAAATTTTTCTTGGCACAAGATTGGGAGGGCGAACACTTAGTTGGATTGCGCTTCATGTGCCCGCCATAAAGAACATTGCGGTTAAAGTAAATGCTGCACGTTTTGCTCGTATTTACAGCTCATTACTTAAGAGTGGTGTGAGTGTAATTGGTGCGTTAGATATCGTTGCGGATACACTTTCAAATGATTACTATAAAGAAGCAATACATACTAGCAAAGATAAAATTCAAAAGGGTGTCGAGATGTCTAGTGTGATTGCAGAGTATCCGAATCTTTTTCCAGTCATTCTCGCTCAAATGGTAAAGGTAGGTGAAGAAACAGGGCAGACAGAGCAGATGCTTATGAAGATCGCCGAGTTTTATGAAGCTGAAGTTTCTCAGATTACCAAAAATATGAGCTCTATTATTGAGCCGATTCTAATGATTGTTATAGGAACTGGTGTTGGCTTCTTTGCGATAGCGATGTTGCAACCGATGTATAGTGTGCTAGAGAATATACAATAATATTTTGATGATGAGATCTTTGACTAGCAGTATAAATAGATCAAAAAAAGGATTTACCTTGATTGAGGCATTGATTATGGTGATCATTTTTTCTGTTATGACACTAGGTTTTTATCAGTTGTATGGCATGGTTATGCTCAGTATGATTGATGCTAAAAAACGATTAGCCGCAGTGGAAATTGCAAACCAGGAGCTTGAGACATTTCGTAATACTCAATTTCAGGATATCGCACTTGTTACTTCTGGTTCTTTGCCAGCGGGTTCTGTAACGCCAGGTCCTTTCGACTATGATTCGACTATCTCAGTCGGTGGGAATGGGTACCGCATTTTGCGTGAAGTGTATTGGATTGATGATCCTGAGGATTTTGTAGATCCTGTCGATACTTACGCGCAGGACTATAAAAATGTAACTATAACAGTATTGTGGGGTAACGCGATTGATGATCCTACGATTACAGGTAGTCAGGTATCTCTTTCATCGTATTATGTGCCACCCAGTGGTAATGAGTTAGGCATTACCGAAGGTGTCGTTTCTGTTAATGTGGTTGATGCTAATGGCGCTGTAGAGGGGATTTTTGTTAGTATTGCGGACGTCAATGGTGCAGCTTATCCAAATTATACAGCTGATGGAGTGACAGACGCCGATGGAAATATTACATTTCCTTCAGTGCCACAAGCGCAGAAAATGTATCGGATCACTGTGGGAGATGGAACTGATAATTATGAGATAATATCTACTGTGCCGGATTATCCAACGACGCCGTATTATCCTTTATATACAGATGTTTCTGCTGTTGCTGGCACAGTGACAACTGTTACGATAGAGAATAACGAAATCCCGGATCTTGAATTTTATAGTACGGATGTGTTTTGTGGTCCTATTGGAAATATAGGATTTGATTTGAAGGGTGGTCGTATCCTTGGTGTTGATACTAGTGGGGACCTCGTATATCTTAATGGCTCACTTAGCCCTATTTCAATTACTACAGATGCTGCGGGATATTATGATATGGACAGTCTTGCTGGTTTTTCAGAGAGTGCGGGACAATATGAGGTATCGTTAACTGGCACAGGGTATACATTATGGCGGTTGTTGCCTGGAGACGATGTCGATAGATCTGCAACGCAAGTTCAGCCAAATGTATCGTTTGATTGTAATCTTGTCTTGATGGATCAATCTTTAGATAGTGTTTTAGTTAGCGTTATTGATGAAGATACAGATTTTCCAGTTGAAGGTGCGGTAGTACGATTGCGTAATGTTGGTCTGGGTTATAGCGTTAATCTAACGACTGATAAGTATGGGACAGCTTATTTCCCTGCAAATGAAAATGATGTGCTTACAAATGGCGCTGAGTATGATATCCGTGTCACAGGTGATGGGTATGTAGATAATCAGTCTCTCGTAACAGTAACGGGATTGGAGGAGATTTCTGTAACTATGGAAGCTTTAGCGCCATAATAATAATATGAAGAAATATAACGGCATTACCCTTGTAGAGACGATTGTGACGATTGGTATCATGACGTTTATCATGCTTGGTTTTACATTTATGTTAATGCGTGTTTGGACAGTGAATAGCTTTACTTTTGAAACTGGTATCGCATCACGCATCGCGGATCGCGGTGTCCAAGGTATCATTAAGGAAATCCGAAAGGCCACAACAGGAGCTGACGGGTCTTATCCCGTAGAAAGTGCCACAGACTATGAGTTTATCTTTTATTCTGATTATGATAACGACGAAGTTGTTGAGAGATTACGCTATTTCGTAGATGGAACAACTGAGGAGTTTAAACTAGGTGTGACGGAGCCTGATGGACTTCCAGCTGCATATGATCCAGTAAATGATGAGGTCGTGACGCAAATTGCTAGTTTTATCGTTAATAATGGCGCAAGTGAGCCGGCTTTTGCATATTATGATCGTTACAATAATTTATTATCACCTGTGATCTTGAGTGATATCACACTTGTGGAAGTTTTACTCTATGTGAATGTTGATCAAATTAAGGCTCCAAATAATGTTCGTATCCAATCGCGATCAGTAATACGCAATCTTTCAGATTTTGGTGAGGCACCATCTTAACATTTCACAATCGTTTATGTTTGCATATTCTTATTTTAAAAAATTCGTTCGATCAGGTACACTGCGTGGCAGCGGACTTATTTATGGACTGGGTGTTTTGACTGTACTGTCAATTATCTTTACTGGATTGATTATATTTGTGGTTTCGACTGTTCGCTATAGTTTGCAGGCGCAACCACGTGAAGAATCATTGCATGTAGCAGAGGCTGGATTGTATGCGTATAGGTGGTATGTGGCTCGCAATATCGACGGAAAAACTGCTAAGCAAGTTACGGAATTTTGGAATGACGCAACAAACCCACCAAGGGGAAGTGCAGGACCTGACGGTATTTGTGATACTGCAGATGATGCTGGTCGCTATGAGGAGGATTATATGGTCAATGGGGTAAAGAAAGGTGAGTATAGTTTGTGTGTTGTAATACCAGCTGATGGCTCGTCAGCAGCATATGTAGAATCTATAGGTGAGACAGTAAAAAAACCTGATAAGAAACGTACAGTTAGAATGCGTTTACGTCGTCCACCTTGGAGTGAATTTGCAATTTTAGCAAATGCAGAAATTGAGATATCAAGTGGAACGTCTGTTAATGGAGGTGTCCACGCAAATAATGGTATCCGTGTTGAGGGTCCAGTTGCTGGACTGGTTTCGAGTGGTGTGGCGACATATGATTATGGAGGCGCTACGAAAGATGGTGTTTGGACAAATACTGTACCAGAGAGTAGCGTTTTTTTGGAGGGGACATCATTTCCTACACCTGCGCAGGATTTTAATAGTGTCGTCGCTTCATTTTCTCTATTGCAGTCAAAATCAGAAGCGGAATACACAATACCAACCAAGGCTGGTGGTCAGGGTTGGCACCTTGTGTTCAAAGATGACGGGACAGCAGACCTCTATTGGGTCAAGAAATATAATCGTACTACTAAAGCACTTAGCTATAAAGATAAGGATCGTGTCTTTGATCAGACATTGACGCTCGGAGATTCTACTGCTATATATGTACGTAATGATTTATGGGTGGAGGGTGTTATAGACAGTGGTAAGCAGGTCACCATAGCCGCACATCATAGTGGAGGCGGTCGAAATCATGATATTTACATAAACGGCGATCTCGTTTATGAGGATCTTATTTCTGAAACGGTTCTTGGTATGGCCGCAGAGAGGGATATTGAGGTTATCGATGATCCTGACACCGGTGATGACAATGTCTTGGACATCCATGGTGCGCTTTTGGCTCAGACTGGCCGTGTAGGTCGTAGTGCTTATGATGGAGCACCATTACAAAATGTAAAAGTTTTAGGGGCAATTGCAACTTTTCGAGACTTCGGTTTCCTTAAGACGACAAATGTTGATATAGAGTATGATAAAAATTTCTTGTTTAACGCGCCCCCGTTTTTCCCAAGTGGTGGTTCGTATGTTATTGATCAGTGGTCTGAACTTGAATAAAACAGATTTTCGAGGTAAAATATGAATGTATACAAGTATAAAAAAATATATTCTAGAATCAGTTTACTACATTTTGAGTTTCGCTGTTGCAGACAAAGGAATTTGTAAAGTGTAGCGGTACACTGGAAAAATGATCGGGGTTGAGTATGTGAGATACAAGTAGTGGTTGTCGTAAAAACAAAAAAACATATAAGCCGCATGGCAATTTGGAATAAAAAAATTATTGATACAGATCCGGAGCTATTTGGTCTGGATTTGAGTGACCTTTCTATAAAAGTTGTCCAGTTAAAAAAGAAGGGAAAGTATAGCGAGATTGTGGGTATGGCACAGGCAAATATACCGCAAGGGACTATTGTAGATAGCGTTATTATAAAACCAGAGGTTGTTGTTGAAGGAATTCATAAGGCGGTCAAAGCTGCGAATATTGCCATTAAGGATGTTTATTGTTCTTTGCCAGAGTCGAAGGCTTTTTTGCGTATTATTTCAATCCCTCAGATGACACAGGGTGAAGCAGCTGAGGCTATCAAATGGGAAATGGAGGCAAATATTCCTATGGCGATTGATCAGGTTTACTATGATTGGCAAATTTTGCCAGAAGAATTGCACAAGACACCTGAAAAAATGAGTATTTTGGTTGTGGCTATAGCCCGAACAGTTGTCGACCAGCTTATGAGTGTGATAGAAGATGCGGGACTTGAAGTCCGTGGTTTTGAAGTTGAATCAATGGCGCAGTCACGCAGCCTTCTCGCTAGTGGTAGTAGTAAAACAACGATGATTGTAGATATCGGCGATAGGAGAACAAGCTTTTTGATTGTTGTCGGAGATGTGCCTGTATTTACCTCTAGTATTCCGTTGTCAGCTGAGACAATGACTGATGTGATATCCAAAGGTTTGGGTGTTTCTTACGCTGAAGCTGAAAAGGTTAAATTTGAGCATGGTATTGGCAGCGTACTTAAAAATGATCATATTTTTCAAGCAGTAAAACCTGTAATTCAAAGCTTTGTACAAGAAATCAATAAATCAATCAATTTTTATCTTACAGGTTTGAAATATTCTGATAGCGTGGACACGATTATTCTGTGCGGAGGTGGAGCCAGAATGAAAGGATTGATCCCATATCTCTCAAGGAGTCTTAATCGTAAAATCGAATTAGGTGATCCATGGGCTAATACAACATTCAAATCGTTACCACCTGTAGACCGAGAGATATCTGCACAGTATGTTACGGCCATAGGACTTGCTTCACAAACACACGAATAAATATTATGAAGATTACGATAAATCTTTTGCCACTTCAACAAAAAATTATTTTGCGTGCAAAGTATATTTTTCGTATTGTATTGGAGCAGCAATTGCTGGTTGTAATTTTGCTTGTATTGGTTACATTTGGTTTGTTGGCGATCAATTATCTTTTGAAGTTGGAACAGGACTCCCTCATGGCGTCAAATGCAGAATTAGTAGCGCGACCAGATTATGCGGAGATCCTAGTACTTCACGAAAAATTTGCTGAGACAAATAAAAAAGTGGAGATTATTAGTTCTCTACAAATGGAACATATTCAGTGGAGTGATATCATGAACTTATTGTCTAATAATATTCCCTCTGATATTTCAGTGCGAGAGTTCAAGACTGATGCTGAGCGGGTTACACTAAGTGGAGTGTCGCAACGAGTGGATTCATTGGTAGCATTTCAGAATAGTTTGAGTACAATACAACTGGAGGGTCAGAATTGTTTTCTGAATGTAGATGTTCCAGATCGGTATTTGGTTAAGTCTGAGAATGTAGATTTTGTTATGACATTTCGGATAAATGTAAATGATTGTATGAAAGAAAATTATGAATGATATTCTTAGAAATAATCGAACAATTGTTTCAGTTTTAATTTTTTTTCTGGTCGTTCTCCCAGGGTTTATTTTTGGCCTTTCTTTTCTCAATAAGATTATTATGGCTAAATCTAGCTCTATTGCTGCTGTAAAAATTGATCAAGAAGTAAATCAGAACTTCCTTTCATCTGTAGATCAGTTGCGTAAGAGTAGGGAGAATGTCCTTGCAAAAGAAGAAAATTTTTCTTTGTTGTTAGGTGGCGATGCTAGTGCAAAAATTGGATTATACGGAGATATAGAAGCTATTGCTCGTTCGACGGGGCACAGTTCAGTAGAGAATCGGATTATTGACCCGGCTTTACGAGCTCAGAGAAAGCCAAGTATCAACAATGAATCAGATGGAACAGTTCTTATAAAGCCATATAGCAGTGAAGCGCTCATAGTAGAGATTTCCCTTGTGGGGACGTATAACAATTTCATAGATTTTCTTCATAAAATTGAACATTTTGAATATTTGGCTGATATTCAAAATATTTCAGTCAAAGCAGTCATTGAAAATGAAAGAGATCAACGACTACGAACAACTTCCCAAAAAGAGAATGATGAAGATAAAGATCCCAGGAAGAATCTTGTTGAATCGACTGTAGAGATTGCAGTGTATCTAGATACTTTAATCGATCAAGTTGGAATTGATAAAGAGGGAGTTGATGCAATGCAGCTTGACAGTGAGCTTGTAGATGAGGATGAGATGTTAGATGACGAGATGCCTAGTAATCAATAAATTCTTTGCCTTAAGAAGTATGAAAAAAATGAATTTCACATCTGCGATTCGAGAGACTTCATTTCAGAAAGTGAGGTCGACTTTGTGGAATTTGTGGGTAAAGTATTTTCGTTTCCTGTTAATCTTGTTGATACTACTTGCAATTATTTTTGTGGTGCGTGTTTGGTATAAGAACCTTTATCAACTTGATAAGGTTGAGGGTGATCGTGCTATGCAGTTAATCGAAAGAACGAAGGAGGTAGAATTTGATGAACAGTCTTTTAACAGGGTTAATGAAAGTGTAGAGGCAAGACGTCAAGAAATGACAATAGACGTGGAGGAGGTCAATGACGTCTTTTTCCCAAATCAATTACCTGCTCAGGCTGAAAATCAAAAGGAGAGTGTTTCTGAAAAAGAAATTATCGACGTACAACCAGAAGATGATCAAGTGATAAATACAGAAAATCCAGTGACTGCTGAAGAAGAAATAGTTGAACAAGAGGCTGTAGAAGCAAACGTAGATGAGGATGTGGAGGTTTCGAGCGAAGTAGTTGATTCGCCGTCAGAAGAAGTTGTCGATCCAGTAGATGAGGACGTATTAGAAAGCCAGTAAGTATTTGGTAAGGTATCAATTTTCAGTATAGAAAAAAAATAACACCACAACTTGTGGTGTTTTTTTGTGTGCCTGGCAGGACTTGAACCTACGGCCTTCTGGGCCGAAACCAGACGCTCTAATCCAACTGAGCTACAGGCACATGTT
>CALHMM010000041.1 GCA_938034715.1 Minisyncoccota bacterium | reverse complement strand
AAGAAATTTGCCAACAAATTATGGAATATTTCACGTTTTATTTACAGTAATACTGAGGATTTCTCACTTGTAAACTTTGATAAGAAAAATCTTGTTGCCGATGATAGAGATCTCATCACCTCTTTCGAAGAGATCAAAACTGACATTACGACTGACTTGAGCGAATATCGTATCCATCTAGGCGCAGAAAAATCTTATCACTATGTGTGGCATGAACTTGCTGATAAGATCATTGAGGTGTCCAAAGATGCTCTGTCGGACAAAACTACACCACAAGATAAGGCGAGTAAACAGTATCTCCTTTTGACCTTATTAGGTGGTAGCTTAAAGATTCTACACCCCTTTATGCCATTTATCACCGAAGAGATTTGGAAAGATTTTCCTTTAGCTGATAAAGATTTGCTACTTGTTGAGAAATGGTAATTGATTGGATGGTATTTTTTACAATCGTCTCGTAACATAACTACTTGCTGATTATGCGTCATCGTGAACTTCTCATCCTTGGTGTGATCAGTGTGGTCATCGCACTTGTATTGCAGACGATCGTATCAATTGTAGGTAATGACCTCTTGTCCTACGGTGTAGCTGATTTTTCTTACACAAGCACTGGTATAACCCTCGTACTTGCAGTTGCTTTGGCTGCACTCATCGAGGAATCCATTAGGGTATTGATACTGTTCTATTATGCGCGTTTAAAGGGTATTCCTGATAACTTTTGGCTTTATGGCAGTACTTTCGGGTTTGGATTTGGCTTAACGGAGGCAATGATGGCTTCTGGTAGCGCATCTAGTATATGGCACTACATAGGCCTTTTGGGAATCGTCGTAATCCATACTCTGCTTGGTATTTTTGCTACATATCTCATCAGGTATTTCAAGCGATTGCGTATCATTGCAACTATATCTCTGTTGGTCATCGTTCACAGTACCTACAATCTGATTATTCTCGTGGTATTGCCGTTTTTTGAAGGGAATATTGCTCTTTGATTGTCTGGTGCGGGGTCTTTATTACACGATTTTGTGCGAAATTGACGACTTGCATGATCTTGTTTTTCCTCATATAATATAGATACAAAATAAACTATTTTTATGTTAAAAGAAAAACGGTCATTTCTAGACAAATTTACAGGATCTGAAGAAGAACAAGGTGGTTACAATCCGCAATCTCAGGGTATGTCTATGCCAGTGTATAGTGAGGATGAAACTACACAGATGCCTGTATCTCAAATGGCTCAACCTGCTCCACAAACAGAGTGGGAGCCTGAATCAGAAATTTCAGATGCTGAAGGGCAATTAACAATTGACGTTTATCAAACAGAAAATGATATTGTCATCAAATCAACGATCGCAGGTGTCAAGCCTGAGCATCTAGATGTAGGCATCAGCAATGACATGATCACTATCAAAGGTGAGCGAGAGACTGAGGAAGAGATTTCTGAAGAAAATTACTACTACCAGGAATGTTACTGGGGATCATTTTCTCGCAGTGTCGTCCTCCCCACTGATGTTTTGACTGATAAAATTGATGCAACTCTGAAAAACGGTATTCTTACAATTCGTCTACCGAAGGCTGACACCACGAAAACGAAAAAGATCCAAGTACGAGGCTTCTAGATTTTTCTTGCCCAATTTATCGTTTCAAAAAAGAGGGGGCAGCAATCATTGCGCAACCCTTTTTTTGATCAATATTTTATATAACCATCAACTCTGCGTTTGTATTGGTTTTGCACTTGTAACGCTACCCTATGAAAGTATTTTGCACTTTTATTACTACTTTCCTACTTCTTTTTGGAAGTAGTGTTTTAGCGCAGTCCGACGACACATCTGTGGATGAATCCATAGCAAATGTACCGCTTCAAGTTGGTCAGACTGAGCTAAGTGGAATCTCTTTTCGCGTGGGTGACGTTGTACAACAAGTTTCGCGCGAGGAATACAGTACGTGGGTATCATCAATTCCCTACCTCGTCGTACAGCAGGATTATTTACGGGAGGTTGAAAACCCTCACTTTTGTCCTACTTTTAGAGAGCCATGTTCGTTACGTATGACAGCACGTGAAAAGTCACATATCAAAAAGAATGCCATTACAGATATTTCGACAGATGAGCTATCCCAGTATCTAGAGGTCATTGCTGAAAGCTTTGTCACCGAACCTGTGAATGCAGTTCTGTCTGCTAGTGGTGGTCGGGTCATTGTACAACAGCCTCATGTGGATGGCTATACAATTGTACTGGAGGATAACATAGATAAAGTTCGGGAGAGTCTTTTGCGGGGTGAGAGGCAGATCACACTCACATCCATCGCAGAGCCAGCTGATATACGAGCTGACAACTACAAAGAACTAGGACTGGAAACGCTTATTGGTGAGGGTCGATCAAATTTTGCAGGTTCTAGTAACGACCGTATTCATAACATTCAAGTTGCAGCCTCAAAGTTTGATAATCTGATTATTCCTCCTGGTGGTGTATTTTCATTTGTGGAGCATCTCGGCGAAGTTGATGGTGCTGCAGGTTATCGCCAAGAACTTGTCATCAAGGATAACCAGACGAAGAAAGAGTATGGTGGGGGCGTGTGTCAAGTTTCTACGACAGTTTTTCGTGGAGCCATCCTAACCGGAATGAAAATCAAAGAAAGACGTAATCATTCGTACCCTATAAAGTACTATGAGCCAATGGGATTTGATGCGACGATCTACCTCCCTGCTCCTGATATGAAATTTGAGAACAATACTGGAGGCTATGTCATGCTCGATACTGAGATCATCGGTGATGAGCTCGTGTTTTATTATTATGGAAAAGATGATGGGAGAAGTGTGGTTATGGATGGCCCACATGTGACCTCTCGAGGTGATGATGGTTCTGCAAAAACGTACTTCACACAAAAAGTGACAAGTGCTAGTGGCGAAGTTATAATCGATGATACCTTTGGTAGTAATTACAAATCACCAAAAGAATACCCTCGCGTAGGCGATACGAGCATTGGTGGTACCAAGCTTACTCAGAAGCCAGATGACTGGTCGAAGAAACAGTGGAAGGAATACACACAGGCTAATGGCATTTAGATGAGACCATCTCACTCTAGAAAATATTTTTCATGTCAAAATTTTTTGAACTTTTTCTGTGGAGAGAAGGATATCCCATTGTAAATTCTTAAGCTGCCTACCTCTATGACAGAACGAGAGCAAAATATTAGCCAAAATCTCCGTCTTTATTTTGAAAAAAACAACCTCAGTGGCAAGATTTTAATCGTGGATGACTTCCCTGCTGATATAGCAGACTTGATGGAAACCTCCGCAAGTATTTCATATTGGCATACGCGTTTCCATAGTGAGCATCTGGCAAGTCCTATGCCTGCCGTAGACCAGTACGATTGTGTACTTATCAGATTGCCGCGTTCCCATGAATATTTTGACTATGTA
>CALHMM010000040.1 GCA_938034715.1 Minisyncoccota bacterium | reverse complement strand
GAAGCGATAGACTGGCATCGTACCATCTCTTTGGCCAAGTTCTACATTGTAGGCGACTGCCTCGTACTCCCAATTTTTATCATTTTCTATGATTGCATCTCGTTCTGACGTGGACGGTGTGAAGAAGTGATGCTTGTATTTGTCGCTCCAAAAACGATGAAGTGGGGCCTTGATGCTTTGTGTATACTGGGTCACATTTCCTGATTGCTGTGTAATATCTATTGCCACCTCTCCTGTGCTAAGCAGAGGCACTGAGCAATCGACGCTTAAGGCATTTTTTGACTTGCAGATCAGACTTCCAAGTGAAGCTGTAGTTAGGTCAGAGTTAACCGCGAAATTTGAAGGGCTCAGCGAACCATCGTCTTGTGCCTCAATTGAGAGATCTCTGCCGATGTTCGCCTGGGCATCCTGAGCATTGAAAATTACCTGTGGTGTGACGTTCATTTCATAAAATTCTTGTGTAATGTCTGGATTAACTACAAGTTCATTTCCCGCAAGGTCCATGATCTTTGGTGTTCCCGAGGTGACAACCTTGTATGACAGCGTACCGTCTTGTGGGAGTGTTTCTACCGTTAGGTCATAGACAGAGGGGGAGACTTGCGTCAGTGTTGTGATCGCTTGCCCTAGTTGCGCGACAGCAGAATTGGCTGTTCCATTACCGGCAAGGTGACCACTGACTAGATCAAAGTTCACAACAGCCTCTGAGAAAGTATACCGAAAAGTAAAGGTCTGCCTATAATCTGGCCCTTGTTTTGAAGGATCTGCTATAAACTCGATTTCATGCAATTGACTTGTTGGTACATATCGTTCGATCGAGATAAGCTTTGGCGGCTCATGATCCCCTATTGCATGTGCAGGTACGGCAAAGAAAATACCTACAAGTATTGGAAAGTAAAATAGAATTTTCTTCATATTTTTTTCTTATATCTTATTGTCTAAATTATACCACACTTTTACAATAAATTTGACATTTATGAAATTGTCTGATATACTTCTCTCACCGATCAGGAGAGCAGCATGAAATCAAGCACTATAGACGCCGAACTAGAGAAGGCCTACGATATTCTAGATCAGGTTAACAATAACTTGGATACAATTAATCGCAAACTAGCGGATTTCCCACGGTCTTCACGGACTCTTGCAGGACGCATAAACAAAACGACGGAGCACAGAACACGTGTCCTCGACAGTGCGTCGCAAAAACTGTCATCTATTGCCTTGCGGATGCATGCCAAGAATGCACAGATGCAACTGCCTTTACAATTGTGATGTTATGCCTTTTCTAGGATTTTACATGAATCGTTTGAGCCAAAATCATAGATTGATTTTGGCTTTTTGTTTGCTCTGCTTACCTCATTTCACTGAGAAGTCTGGTGAACTGTTGTCCGTAGTCTTGTAGCTTCTTACTTCCAACTCCGGGTATACACACAAACTCATCAAGCGTTGTAGGCATCTCTCTTGCCATTGCTCTGAGTGATACATCCCCAAAAACCATAAAAGCTGGTACTCCATTTTCGTCTGCAATCTCTCTGCGTAGTTCTCGAAGCTTCTGAAATATTTCGACATCGTAGTCTTTGTCTTTGATGGTCGCTCCTTTGGTTAGCGACGCTTTTGCAATTTCGTTTTTTATTTTAGGGAGCTCAATGATTTCTCTTTTGTTGAGAAACTCTGCACCACGTGCTGTGATGCGATAGGTATCATACTCAGTTGTTCCTTTAGCAACGAATCCCAATGCAATTAAGTGTGTGAAGTACTCCCCTATTTGTTGTGCAGAGTACTGTTTTGCTATGCCATGAACACTGAGGTTGTGATGTTCTCTTTGGAGAATGCCTTTTTCTCGTGAGCCCCTGAGGACTTTTATGATATGCCCCTTACCAAAGGCATTGCCCGTTTTGATTACACATGAGAGAATTTTTTGTACAATTTCTGTCGCATCCTCTGTGTCTTTGACGCTTTTGCACACATCACATTGCTCACAGTCCTCTAGCCCAATCTGCCCAAAGTAAGCTGTCATCCACTTCCATCTGCAGATCCGCGACTGAGCATAATCCATAACCTCTTTTATCTTGGTCTCTTCGGATATACGTCGCTGGCTATCCTCCATTTGCTGTAAGAAAAAATCAAGCTTTACCTTGTCTCCTGCACTGTAGAGCATGACTACTTCCGCGGGCAAGCCGTCGCGACCAGCGCGACCTATCTCTTGATAGTACCCTTCAATTGTTTTTGGGAAAGTTTTATGTATAACCAGACGTACATCAGGCTTATCAATGCCCATGCCAAATGCAACTGTAGCAGTGACTACAGTGATCTCGTCCCGCACAAAAGCATCTTGCACTTCGTGCCGGTCTTCGGGAGATAGTCCAGCGTGGTAAGCATTTGCAGGTATGTCATGTACGTTGAGAAATTCAGATAGTTCTTCAGTTTCTTTCCGAGAAAAACAATAAACAATACAAGACTCTCCGTCGCAATTTTTAATCAGTCTGAGAATTTTCGCGTTTGCGCCGGATTTAGAGGTTACAGTGATGTGAAGATTGTCCCTATAAAAACTCGAGACAAATGTCTTATGATTGTGCAGTTCTAGTTCGCGTATGATATCGCTTTGGACGCTTGCCGTCGCTGAAGCAGTCAAAGCAATAATAGGAATTTGAGGGAAATCTTTTCGAAATAGTTTTAGATTTCTATAGTCAGGTCGAAAATCATGACCCCACTGTGAAATGCAATGGGCCTCATCTATAGCGAAAGATGTGATATTTAACTTACCTAGCCAAGTGCGAACATGAGGATTTGCAAGCCTCTCTGGCGCAAGATAGATGAGTTTATACTCACCATGCAATGATGCTACTTCTCGTTGTCGAAGCTTCTGCGTATCAATTGATGAATTAAACATTGTAGCCTGGATCCCATTGGCTGTGAGGCTATCTACTTGATCTTTCATAAGAGAGATCAGTGGTGATATAACAATCGTGACGCCATCTCGCATGAGAGCTGGCAATTGAAAAAGCAATGATTTTCCACCGCCTGTTGGCATGACAACCAGAGCGTCCCTGCCTGAGAGGACATGTGTAATTACTTCCTTCTGCAAGGGACGAAAGTTACTGTAGCCGAAGTATTTCTTTAGTTTTTTTTCTATCATTTGCCTCTGGAATGGGAATTACTCTTGTGTGTAAGGCTAGAGGCAAATCTGAAATATTTTCGGATTATCATACACGAAATTTGGATATAAAAAAAGCTACACAGTAGCTAAAGAGAGGATTGATGACAGTTGAAAGGAAGAGAGACTCAGCAAAGAAAAAGAGTAGATGGGGCGTAGGATAAGATTCATAAATATGAATGGTGTTTGGGGAGTTGCTAGAGATTGATCTAGCATCTTTTTCTTTGCTGCAAGGTAGTCTTTGACTGCCTTGTCTGGATCATACTCCTTTTAAAAGTAATGAGCAATGCGATTGCACGCATACTTGTGGATAACTCTCATCACCAACTACTTAACTGTGTTCCATTACAATCCAAGTGCATCGAGGATTTCTAGATGACGCTCATTGCGAGGATCATATTTCCCAACCATTAAACGTTTGCACTCCGCATGGTTTTCACGGATCATTTTTGTAATAAATATATTTCCAGGTGTGTAGGCAGTAGCATCCTTTGGATAGTAGGCACCTGGTGTTTGACATGTCGTGCCACGAAAGGTTCGTACACAGACAAACCAAGCAATATTTGTTGCTTCCACGTCTGACTCACCTTTTACTAGATAGTAGTTTTTCAATAGTTTATACGTTTCCCTGAAATCTCTTTTTTCTCCATCAAATCCAGCACATAGACCTGCGGCAAAGTGTCTATCTAGGCGAGGGTAGTCGTGGGCTCCACTTATCTGCATTTCATTATATGTCGCTATTCCTTCCTCGCCTCCGATATGATGATCAAGTCCAATCCCTAGGAGCTTCAGAGGGCTTCTCTCCCCTCGTTCTCGTCTGACAATATGCGTTCCTACTTCATGAGCAATCAGGCTTCGCAATTTGATACGCGACATAGTCCTAGATTGCGGGATAATTATACTTTTGTCCTCTTGTGAAACACTTAAGATTACAGAATTTTTCGATACGTCAACACGCCATGACTCACCTCCAGGGAACTCCATGAGTGCCTGTTCGAAACTGCATGCAATTACCTCACAGTCAACGATTTCTAAATCCTTTTCTTTATCTGCATAGTTTGGATCGTGTGATCTATAGTCCTCGACGGCTGTTTCCCCATATACACCAATTTCCTCAAGAAGCGCCTGCGCTGCGACTTTGCGTACATCAGAAGGTTGTTCACTTGTGAGAATTTCTTCACACTGTTTTCGTAATCGATTAATGATGTATTGATGGACATCTTTTTGTGGATGACCGAAAACACGCGTTGCGAAATCCGTAAAAGCAATGTCATTTCCAAATTTTGCTGCAGCAAGCATCGATATCTCGTTGAGCTTTACTTCAATTTTTGGAAGATAAGCTTTAATTAGGATATCATTACCTTCTGCTTGGATCTCGCCTTGCAAATTCCGTAAACGTTCTTTTTTCCCATCGAAGTCAAAATCATCGAGATACGGATAATCAAGTGTAGGATTTCTTATAGCATCATCCAAAAAGAGATTCTTTTGCTTTTCCCTCTCTCTTAGATCACCTCCGAGGTACCAGTAGCTTTCGAAACTTCCGAGTCCATCTTTGGTGAATTTCTCAAAATAATGTGTATCAATCGCCTCCGGTTTCATTTTTTCTTTTTATCTTTATCACTTTATTATAATTACAATTCCCGAAAGAGCAAATCTTATCTGGCAGAATTCTTGATGCTGTCCGTAAATCTACTTAGCTGAAACACTATGCATTGTGATGCGACAGGAGGGACAATTTTTTTGCGCCAAGCGCGTTTATGAAAGAAGATTGATTTTACAATTTATGTTAAATATTTATTCCACAACTTGCCTTTAGGGCTGTCTTCAATCTAACTAAGGAAGATCATTGAACTTGTTCGTTGACAGAGCAAAGTCACTTAGGCGCATGTAGCTATCATTATCTGGGGAATAGCTTTGACTACCGCCACCGTGAAATGGGTTCACCATAAATGTATCTGGTTCTCCATTCCCATTTAATCCCCACCGCATATCACTTCTATTCATCACTAATTGGTGTGGCCCACCATCCTCGCTTGCCCATATTTGTAGGATTCCATCTCTGTTATTTCCAGTATTGCGTTTTATGCGTTGCGTCATCGTGTATCTTACACCTGGCTTCCAGTTAAACCCGAGACCATCTTGATCTCCGTATCTAGAACGTTGGTCTATGTGGTAAAGATAAATCGCTGCACGACCGTATTGTCCTGACCTACTATCCCAAATGAATCTAGAAGTAAATCCTTCTCCGTTAGTTGGTACGTTTCCACCAGAGTATCTTCCTCCTGGACCTCCAATACCCGCAATTTTCCCCGAAATTTGGAAATCAAATCCTGGCTCAAACATAACAGTCATACGTTGATATATCTCGTTTTGTGGTGTGAATCGTATTCCTGCACTCCCACCTGAATTACGATGACCATAAACTCCTCGCGGATGTTTTATCCGTAGTTCCTTACCTATTTCTGACTGAATCACTGATGCGCGTCCAGAAAAATTTGCCCAATGCACATCACCCCAATCGGCATCCTCTTTGAACCTTTCGTCTGAGTATATGCCAATTTTTTCATCCTCAAGCGAATTGTAAAGAATATTCGCTTGAGCTTGTATGTCTGTAGTGTCAATGCTTGAATTTGCTGCTTTATACGTCGTTTCAGTGAATTTGACTGAGTCCCAACGATCATCACTCCACATAAGCTTGACATAAATTGTGGATCCATCTGTTGGCAGACCTGATGCTGTCGCGCTTGTTCTGTTATATACACTATTTCCATCTAGATCATAGTAATCCCGTCCTCCTTTGGTGGATCCGATGTGAAGATCGTAGAAGCGATTTGTACTTCCCTGATCTGACCATGTGAACTCTTGGGAGCCTCCTGTCAACGTAGCTTCAGGAGTCGGTGATGTAATTTGTGATTCCTCGCGAGTAATGTTTTCGTTGGTTGATGTGGAGGATTGATCCTCATAGAAAGAACTGTCTGTGTAACACCCCTCTGTAAGAGACTGGGAAATACTATAGTTTGACAAATTGTCCCATTGCCCATCTCGTTTTGTGCTTCCGTAGATATTTGGTCCCTCAGGACAGATTGTCCATCCGTTTCTACCTTTTTGCGGGGTATAAGATTCATCAATGAGTCCTTCAGACTTAGCTAGTACTTCACTAGTTGAGCCGGTATTACTGTCAATGATATACTGGAAAAAGCCATTGCAAGCAAGAGTTTGAGACATTTTTTTTCCCTCCTTACAACCATTGTTTCGGCTCCAGACACCCTTTGAGTGGACTGTAGGATCTTCTGACTGATATGTCTTGCCTGCCACTATGACGTAATCCACTTCTACATTTCTGTCTTTTGGAATGCGAGAATCGTTGATGAAGTGGACTTCAAGCGTATTTATAGCCAGATCAGTTTGTGGTGTGAACGTGTAATTTTGGAAAGTGTCTGACAGCGTATATGTCGCTTCAATTTTGTCGTTTATTTTTAGCTGAATCTCCTCGTCTCCTACCCAACCCCTAGCCTTGATTGCGATGCTGCTCTGCGAGGCTTCTGTTACCGTCAGATTTGGGGATACTGTTGGAACAGGATTCCAGTTGGGATTCAGTCCTGGCTTGTACGAAGTAACAAATCCTACAATAATTCCAAATAGTGCGAGTACGATCAATAGATTATAGTTGCTTTTTTTGCTGATTGCTTTTTTTGTTTTTTTTGTCATTTGGTCTTCTTTCGACATTACCCTTGTTATACTGTCGCTTTTTCTGCATCACTTTACTGACTTAAGCTTCTAGGTATTTCCACCTTTTTACGGTTTTTTGGTTAGTTAGTTATGTCTGTTCCTAAGCAGACGACTAAGCAGCATTCTCGGAGCGGATAAATTTTCACAGTCGGACTGCGGTATTATATAGATATTGTACCATGATAAACGTGAGATACGTACGTCTTACCTTGTGGTGAATTGTCATCAATCAAAAAATACCCTTCTCGGGTATGAAAAAAGAGTTAGGGCGTTGATAGTGTGGTTTGATTAGATTGTGTGAGGAAGAGGTTGCGATGGGTGGTGATGATTTGTAGTAGGATGTGGTTTTTATAATGAGGTGTTGTGGGTTTGTTTTTTAATTCTACTTTTGTAAAAATGAAAAATAAACCCACAACTGACTACACTACGCCAAATCATGCATACACCGAATCTTCTTCTGTTAATCTACACTATTTCCTAACTCTTAAACTCATTGTAACTTTTTGAATAATTTCGTCAATCAAGACCTGTGGATAAC
>CALHMM010000039.1 GCA_938034715.1 Minisyncoccota bacterium | reverse complement strand
AAGAAGCGCTCTGGTGAACAGCAGAAGGATTTTGCAAAATACGCAAGTGAGAAGGTGATTCTTGAGATGCTTCCTGTACTCGATAATTTCCATGCTGCGACGAGCTTTGTGCCAGATGATCAGAAAGATAGTCCATGGCTGACAGGCATCATGTTTATCCAACAACAGATGGAAAAAGTGTTTGAAGATGCAAATGTAAAGGTGATCGAAATCTCAGAGGGTGACGCATTTGATGCGCAGACGATGGAGGCAATGAAGTCTGAGAAGTCATCAGAAGATGACGAGCAAACCAATGATGACAAAGCTGATGAAGGGAAAAAGCAAGAAGTTGTAAAGATCCTTCAAAAAGGTTATATGATCGGAGATCGGGTTATGCGTGTAGCTCGTGTCGAAGTGAATTAATTTTTCACTTTTTGCGGAGACGAAAAAATAATTTGAGCGTGTTACTTGAAAAGAGTGTAGAATTCTGTGGCCACAGAATTGTATCCTCCCAAAAGTAATAACTCCATAAATGAATGTTTGCTGATTTTCATGTAAAAATCAGTTTATCAAATCTTAACGTTTAACAATAACAATCATGAGTAAAATATTAGGTATCGATCTGGGTACTACAAATAGTGCGATGGCGATCATCGAAGGTGGAAAGCCCGAAATTCTCGAGAACAAAGAGGGTAATCGGACAACACCATCTATGGTGGCAGTAAACAAATCTGGTGAGCGGCTTGTCGGACTTTTGGCTAAGCGCCAAGCGATGACTAACCCGGAGAATACACTTTTTAGTGTGAAGCGGTTTATCGGACGACAGTTCGACGATAAAGAAACACAAGAAGACATCAAATTATCACCGTATAAAGTGGTAAAGGGTGACGGTGGCTCTATCAAGGTGTCTATGGGTGATAAGGATTACACACCTCAAGAGGTTGCAGCGATGATCCTTGGCAAGATGAAGGCAGATGCAGAAGAAAAAACAGGAGCAAAGATTACAGAGGCTGTAATCACTGTGCCGGCATATTTCGATGACAGTCAGAGAAAGGCTACCAAAGAAGCTGGCGAGATCGCAGGGCTGAAAGTCCGTCGTGTGATCAATGAGCCAACAGCAGCTGCAATGGCTTATGGTTTTAACTCGAAAAATGATCAAAAGATCGCTGTCTATGATCTAGGTGGTGGAACATTTGATGTTTCAATCCTTGAAATGAGTAAGGATGATGAGCATGATACAGTGGAGGTTCTCGCGACAAATGGTGATACCCACCTCGGTGGCGACGACTTTGATCAAGCGATTATCTCATACATCCTTGATGAGTTTAAGAAACAAGAAGGTGTCGACATTTCCAAAGATACGAGCGCTCTGCAGCGTGTTAAAGAAGCTGCTGAGAAGGCAAAAATTGAACTTTCTACTGCGGATAAAACTGAAATCAACCAACCATTTATCACGCAAGGTGATGCTGGTCCTGTGCATCTCGTGATGACAATCACACGCGCAAAGATGGAGGAGATCATTCACGACCTCGTCAAGAAAACAATTGGTCCTGTGGAAGCAGCACTCAAAGATGCGGGACTTTCCAAGGGAGATATCAATGAGGTTATCCTTGTCGGTGGTATGACACGTATGCCGATTATTCAGAAGACTGTAGAGGAGTTCTTTGGTAAAAAGCCAAATGTCAGTGTAAACCCTGACGAGGTGGTAGCGCTCGGTGCTGCTGTGCAGGGTGGTGTTTTCCAGGGAGATGTGAAAGATGTTCTTTTGCTCGATGTGACACCTCTTACACTCGGGATTGAGACAATGGGCGGTGTGCGAACTCCACTGATCGATAAGAACACTACTATCCCGGCAAATAAATCCCAAGTTTTCTCTACGGCGGCAGATAATCAACCAAGTGTCGATATCCATGTCTGTCAAGGAGAGCGTGAGATGGCGTCGGATAATAAGTCACTTGGACGATTTATCCTCGATGGTATCCCACCAGCACCACGTGGTGTACCGCAGATTGAAGTGCATTTTGATATCGATGCAAATGGTATCTTGAGTGTAAAGGCGGTTGATAAGGGGACAGGCAAAGAACAATCTATCAAGATCGAAGGAACTTCTGGTCTAAGTGAAGAAGAAATCGAACAAATGAAGAAAGATGCGGAATCACATGCCGAAGAAGATAAGAAGAAAAAGGAGACAGTAGAAATCCGTAACACTGCTGATACAATGCTCTTCACAACCAAGAAGGCGATGGAAGAAGCAGGGGATAAGGTCACTGAAGAAGAGAAAAAGCCGGTAGAGGAGAAGATGGCAGCTCTAGAAGAGCTTCTCAAAGATGAAAATGCTGATAATGACAAGATCAAGGAAGCTTCTGAGGAATTGAGTAAGGAAGCGCAAAAGATCGGAGAAAAGCTCTACGCCGCATCTGCAGCAGAAGCTGAGGCTGCGAAAGATACTCCAGAGGGAGATTCAAAAGATGCTGAGGCAAAAGATGCTGAGGTAGAAGAGGATGAGAGTGATAAAGCTGAAGATAAGAAAGAGGAAGACAAAAAATAGTCTTTTAGTAAAAAACCAGGGATTTATGTCCCTGGTTTTTGCTGATTAGTAAATGTAGGTGATTTATAGTGAGTGGAAATATGAGGCATTTATTCACATCATTCTTGGAACACGCTCGAGCCGTTAGACGGGGTTTTTCAGGGATTTTTGGTGCTCATTATAATCAAGTGCCTTTTGAGCGTATTGTTTTTGTGTGTGGTATCAATACAGTCGGCAAGCGCATGCGCCCTTTTATTATTTTTTTGCGTAAGCATTTTCCTCGTGTTGAGATTGTAGCTATTCAAGAATACTATATTCACCACCAGAGAGAGAAGGTAGAGCATATGATTTCTCGTACTGTAGAGGAATTGCGAAATGAAAAGAAAACTTTGGTGATTGGACATTCATTTGGTGGGATTGTTGCGCGGGCTGCGATTGGTCGTTTACGTGAGGTAGACCATATATTGCTTTTGAGTACCTTGGCTTCTCCTCACGGTATCTCAGATTTTGGTGTAGCAGAGTCCATTGATGCTCATGGTGTTCCTGAGATGTGTAGTGTGCCAGTGCTTACTTTTGGTGGTCGCGCAGATGCTGTTGTGCCGGACGAATATACACACTTGAAAGGTGAGGTAGGGCATATCACTATTTCGTGTACACACATTGCATTTTTGCGTACGTCGCGAACGCATAAGGAAGTCTTGGCTGCGATTATGCAGTATTTCTCTCTTCGAGCTTAGTGTATTGGAGGGTTGTATGAGTGACAGGGAAGTGCTTTATAGTGATATACTTGATGTGTATGCGTAAGAATATTTTTAGAGTTTTATTTGGACTCGTCGTCTTGATCGCGATCTTTCTATTACAGAGAGAGTTTGCTGACAGTAGACTTGTTCAAGATACCGCAATGAACGCTGGCTACCTGGGTGTCGTGGCTTTTACGTTTTTTAATAGTTTCAATTACTTTGTGCCAATTGTTACGCCGACACTTTTGCCGACGTGGACGGCTGCGGGGCTAAGTCCTATTTTAACAACTGGTTTGATTATAATAGTCATCACATTGACTGATATTGCTTTTTATCTTCTCGGTCGGTACTCCCGTCGTTTCACAGAACACGTGAAAACGCAGAAATATATGGTGCGTATCCGGACTCTTCGTGACAAAAGTAGATTTCTTCCGCTTGTCGTTTTTGCCGTGTGGATCCTCGTTGTTCCACTGCCAAATGAGCTAGTTGTTGTTCCGCTTGGTATACTTGGGTATAAATTGCTCCCGGTAGCTTGCATCGCTTTGGTCGGGAATGCAATTTTTAATGGTGTTATAGCTTACAATGCGTTACTTATTATTGAAAAAATATGAAAAGGTATACAATCACTCTTTCGCTCATCGCTTTTGGACTTTCTTTTTTGGCAGGAATGTGGTGGCAAGAAACGAGGCATTTCCGCGCTTGTGAATTGGCTGGAGGTTTGCGAGATGCTGGAAATACATTAATCTGTGTAAAGAAACAAAACGTGACAGCTAATCCTAGTGGCGACCAGAAAATCATTGCAGACGGTGATGTGATTAACGATTCTCCCATTGGGAAGACCAAGACAGTTCGTGGAGAGGTAATAGGGGCGTATGATAATCGTTCTTTCGATGGGAATGCTGGTATCGTCATGAAATTGGGAGGTGGCCAGATCACTATTGATACTGTCCCTTCTGGGTTTGGTGACTTACCCCCTGTTGGTCAAGTAGATGTAGTAGAGATTGGCGACTCTATAGAAGTATACGGACACTATTTCAAAGCGCCTCCATTTCCTGATGCATATGACTCTATGGACGTTTTTTCAGAGGAATTTTATTTGAAAAAGTTGTAGTCATTTGTTGTGCAATGTATCGAGGTGGTATGCTTTCTAGTGGGGTGTAATTTGTGAGGTTTTATTGTCATATTGCGCAATCAATACTATACTAGGCTTAGTAATTGTTGAATAATAGTATGAGCAAGAAATTATTGAAGTCTAGTATAACTGCATTCTCACTGATACTTTTGGCAGGTTGTGGAGGTGAGGTCGTCGATGTAACGCCTGTAGATACTCCTCTTGGCGTAGAAGAATCAATTCAAGTACAGGAGCAAGAGCAAGAGCAAGCACGAGTACAAGAAATTCCAGATGTTCAAGAGGAAATTGGAGAGCAAGAGCCAATAAATGAACAAAATGGTGTAAGCGGCGCAATACCGCAGGCAGTTTCTGATATCCCGTCACCTTTTGACGAAAATGCCCCTGTTGTTGAGCTGTCTCCTGAGGAAAAAGCAGAGGCGCAGAAGAATGCTGCTTTAGCAAAAGAGTGTACAGATGGTGGTGGACTTTTCAATACAGAAATGGGAGAGTGCTTTGCTAGCAGTGAAGAAGAGTCAAAAAAGCTTGAAGGAAAAGATGCAGGTTCAACCAAGCTGGAGATTCTTGATTCTGATGATGATCTGACTGTCAAGAGAAAAGAGTGTATTAATGGGGGCGGAACGTACAATTCGCAAGTGCAGGAATGTTTTAATGGATCGCAGTAAGGATTCTGGTGGGGATTGTAGAGAGAAAGGACCTCTTTCGGCCTTTATTTATTAGGGTTTCATCAAATATTGCGTATTATTATATAATACAATAATATTGACAAATATCATAATTATGCTATAATAATTGAACATTCATTTATTAATGCATATTTTATGAAAAATTTTCCTCAAGCATTTAGCGGAATAGGAATGATTGCATTTTTTCTTTCATTACTATTTTCTGCTACAAACGGACTTGCCGCTATGTCATAGAGTTCGTGAGAGTTATAAAAACGTTGCTACGGCAACGTTTTTATGTATTTCTCTCATCTTCTTTTGGACTAGCAGTCAGCTTGCACTCTTCTTACTGTTTGATTGAAATTTGCTTGACAAATATCATTATTATGATATAATATTATTCTTCAATCGTTTACATATTTTTATGAACAATTTATTGCTTATTTTTTCTGGAGCTGGAATACTAGCATTTTTCTTTACTTTGTTACTTTCGGCATCAAATCTTTCAATTTTGACGATTCCTGGAGCGTAGCTTTGTCAAAATGAGGATCATTACAAAACCGTTGCAAAAGGCAACGGTTTTGTTTTGATGATTTTGGATGCTTTGCATGCATGGTTTATTGAGCTGTGGCGTTAATCATTTCTATGATGTCACTCACACTGCATCCCCGGGAGAGGTCGTTGATAGGTTTTTTGAATCCTTGAAGGAATGGTCCTGTAGCTTTTGCTCCAGCTAAACGCTCTACTGCTTTGTAAGTGATGTTTGCGGAGTTTAGATCTGGGAAGATGAGGACGTTGGCAGGTTTATTTACTAGTGGACTGTCGGGTGCTTTTTTTTGGGCGACTTGCGGTATGATCGCTGTGTCGAATTGTACCTCTCCTGCAAATGGAAATCCATTGTATGACGGGTGATCCTTTAAGAGATTCATTGCTTCTTGTATTGTTTCAATAGTTTCATCTGCGGCACTCCCAAGAGTAGAGAAGGAGAGAAATGCAACGGAGGGCTCATCTATGTGATGCGTAGCTGCAGTATTTACGGATGCAATCGCAATTTCTGCTAGTTGTATCGGTGTGGGGTGTGCAATGACTGCACAGTCACTAAAAATGAACTTTCTGCCATCTGACATCGTCATGAGAAAGCTGCTGGATGCGGTACTGGATCCCTCTGACATGCCAATGATATGGATTCCAGCGCGTAAAACATCGGCTGTGGTGTAATGTGCTCCCGCTACTAAGCCATCGGCGTATTCAAGATCAAGGAGAAGTGCTGCTTTGACCAAAGGAGAATTTTCGATGATTTTGATACACTCTTCTTGTGTACTATCTTTGAACTTTTTTTTGCTCCGCAGTGTCGAGATCAATAGATCACCTAGATTTTTTGTTTCGGCCACATCTGAAGGACTCAGTACTCTAACGGAGTCAGAGTCTCGAAAGGTTTCTTGCGCTCTTTTTACACGAGGATCTAGCTCAATTTCAGGTAGGAGAATGGTTTTTTTCATAATAATTTGTTCGTTTTTATACTATAGT
>CALHMM010000038.1 GCA_938034715.1 Minisyncoccota bacterium | reverse complement strand
CATCTATCATCAGAATTTAGCGTATACAATCGCATAAAAGAATCTGCTGATGCGTCCCAACTAAATCTCTTACGCTCCTGCTCTGCCTGCTTTAAAAGCTCTTTGCGTACTGATTTATCTGTACATACAGTATATAAGACCTCACCACAGTGGTCAATTTCATGTGGATTGAAAAATAGCGCTGCTTTACGGGAAATCTCCTTATATGCAGGTATCTCACTCGCAACGACAGGCACATCAGCCCAAAATGACTCTAATAGTGGCAATCCAAAGCCTTCATATAGAGAAGGATGTGCGCTACTGAGAGCTCCCCTATATACACTGTGGAGATCGTGAGAGTCAATATACCCAGTAAAATGAACTCTTCCAGAAATTTCAGGGTATCGTCTCAAAGTTGCTTCAATTACTGTATCAAAATTATATCCACGAAGACCGCTTAAAACAAGGTCAACGTCTGGTATCCTTGTGGCTATACGGGCAAAAGATTCGATCAAAAAAGGAATATTCTTCCTCGGCTGCATTGTGCCAATAGCAAAAATATATTTCTCTGGAAGTTTATATTTTAAGCGAACTTTAGCTATTGCATCTTTACACTCCGTTTTTTGATGAATATCATATCCTAATGCATTGTAAATCATAGAAACTTTCGATTCACTTAAACGATAAAATCGCTTCAACTGATCCTGTGTATACAAACTAACAGCGATGACACGATCTGCTCTTGCTAAGCTACGAGGAATAAGTAAGTCCAATATAAACAAATCCTTCCGATTAATCATCGGTCGAATAATTGGATCTGCAAAGGAAACATCATGTATATGTGTAAGCACCATGATATGAGATGGAATAAAAAATGGGACAATATACTCTGTATGAAAAACATCGATTTTTGTCTTCCGTAGAAACATCGACACACCAAACAATAGCCAAAAAACACGATGCGGGCTAAACAAACTAACCACCTGTACGTGTTTATTGGTATTTAGATCAAAAACGTGACTTATATACTCTAGAACATTTCTATCATGAGTGTCTGTAAGAAGATAATACTTATTGTGAAGGTCCTTCCGAATTACATGCTTCACCAATTGCAAAACAACTACTTCGCTCCCTGTGCGATTCTTACCAACATTACGAATATCAATTGCAATTTTCATAAAGACTCAGACCACTAATAAAAACTCACTAAGACTATTCATCGACTTCTTCATCGGACAAGCCAGAATCAGCGTTATCTTCCGATACTATCTCCTCACTTAACTCGATTGAATCTTCCTGCTCTTTCTTCTTATAAAAGATTTTATCCAAGAGCCTAATATCGATCTCCTCTACTGTACTGCGAATATCAAGTTCACGAGTCTGCTCAAAAAATGCCTCCAATACTCGCAGCGACACACGCGGCTCATGCATCAAATCAATAAGTAAAACCCAATCTTCATCGGTAGCAATCTCTACATGAGTGCTGCCCAGTGAAGCTATCTTAGGAGTACCTACTGCACGCAAACTTAGGCGGTACGGCATTTCTTCAACGATGTAAAAAAGCCTCGTACGCACCTCGGGAGTAAAAACTGCATCCCCTACAGAAAGTGGCAATAAGCCATCAACTTCTACAATCAAAGTAGGATTAGCAAGTAACCTCTCGGAAGAGAGTTCTTCTTCTTGTCCTCGAAGACCCTCCTCATCAACACTCATACAAACATCTCTCGTCCGCTGACTATCTTGACCGCTTTCTAATTCTGTAGTCAATACACGACCACAAACAATCATAATAGTATCATATTCCTTCAGTTGAACGTGTAGCATTGATGGGAAAACCCTCTCAATCTCTACACTTTCCAATTCCACAATACTCGATAAAATTTTTCGCTCCAAATCCTCAATAGACATCAGCAATAAATTTGTATTTGATATACCAAAGCTATTCGATCCAGATAATTCGTCAGAAATCAATGAGCGAACTCTTTGTTCAGAAACGCGCTCAGATCCCACGATCTCATATTCGCCGACTTTAAGAAACGGAGAAAAAAACAAACTATACAAAACACTAAAAATAAAAGCGAAAAAACAAATGTAAAATAATATTCTCAAAAGTGTACGCACCTGAAAAACATGATCATCTGACTTCTCTCTGGAAGAGCTTGACCTTTTCTGAATGCGCTGCTTTCTTTTTGATACGTGATCTTTTTTCATAAAACTATTAGAGCGAGATCATAAGACTCTCGATAAGAAGTTTCTTATTCACGTTGCTATCTCGCAATTCTTGGAGAGTCTTCTCTATTTTACTTGCGATCAATAACACATCATATTTCTCATGGCTATGCGCTACTTCGTAGACTCGAAGAGTCCATAGCTCCAACATCTCCTTCGTTGCTACAATGTCCTTTGTAAAATCCGAAGCCAGTGACAATCTTTCATGCATTGGCCTACCTCTTACATCTTTCAACACCTGCAATGAATCAGCTACTCTCCGAGATTCTACCTGACTCTCGATCATTTTCACGGCATATCCAGGCCTACCAAAAGAGTTTGAAATGATATCCGGCGTTATTTTTGGAATTTGCTCCATTTGGGCATAATCTAAGGTGTCAAAATGCATCATCATTGCTCGTGAACGAATCGTTGGCAGAAGCTTATCCGGTTGAGAAGTTACAAAAAAAATATATGTTGAATCATTGGGCTCTTCTATAACCTTCAATAATGCATTTTGTGCTTGAACAGTCATCTCTTGTGCCTGATCAATGATAATAACACATGAATCAGATCCCTTAGTTAATGAAAGTCTCTTTCGAAAATCGCGGACCATTCCAATCGTAATTCCAGTAGATGACTCAACTCCTTTCTTAACCTGAGTTTGTGGAGACAGTATCATAATGTCACTTTCGCGCTTGAAATACTCTGGAATATTCCACGACATACGATTATCACCTCGCACAACGCTACACGCAAAAGATTTTGCCAACAAAAATTTTCCGACACTCCGAGGTCCATGAAAAACAAACACATGGTGCGGAATCTTCCCTTCAAAAACCGCAGAAAGAATTTTTTTTTGTTGTGAGTGACCTACCACGTGTGACATAGTAAATTTTTTAGACTTAATCAATTTTTGTCTTTCAGTACTTCCGAAAATACGAATTACTTGTTCTCTACATGTTCAATCACTTGCTTCAAGCGAACCTCAAAGTTCCTACGACTAAACAATGCAGCTCGCTCCTTCAACTCCTCAGGATCAAAAGTAGATTCTCTCTCCATAAAACGTCGCAAACCGTCAGCCATAACCTCGACAGTTGGTTGCTCAAAGAGAATGCCATGCTCACCATCTTTCACAATCTCTATCAGACCACCTGATCCTAGACCAACCACTGGAACACCAGCACTAAGTGCTTCGACAGCAACTATACCAAAATCATCCTCTGATGGAAACAATAGGGCTCGAGAATTAGAAATATGCTGCCATTTATTTTTTTCGTCACACCAGTCAGTAAATGAAATTGTTGTGCCAGCTCGATCCATTAAAACATCTTTTTGTGGGCCCTGCCCAATGATCGTCAACGGCAATTGCAGCTTGTTGCATACGTCAATTGCAATAAGTATATTCTTATATGGGACCAACCTAGAAATGATCAAAAAAGGCTTTTCCATAGAATCAGATTGACCACGTTTCGCAGTATTTTCTGCGAACTCGACTGGAGGATAAATGACCTGAGACTCCCTACGATAGTATTTTTCTATCCGCTCAGCACTATATAGAGAATTCGCAATAAGAACATCTGGCCTCTGAGCAGCTTGATAATCCCATACGCGCAAGTAACTCAAAAACTGACGGACAAAAAAAGGATTCTTTTTAACAACACGTTTCATATAACGCTCATTTTCATCCCACGCATAACGCATAGGAGAATGTATATACGCAATATGATGAGTATGGAGTCTTGTGACAAGACCCTTACTCCAAGCTCCAGAACTAGAGATCACCAAATCAAATTCACGTAAATCAAAAGACTCTATAGCACTAGCATAAAAAGGCAGAAGTATCCTGTGACGTTTCCGCAGAAACAATGGCCACTTTTGAAGAAAACTTGTTTGTATATTGCCCTTATCAGACCATTTCTTCATTTTATCTTCATCGTGTAAGAGAGTGTAGATAGGTGCTTCCGGATACAGATCACACAACACCTCAAGAACGCGCTCTGCACCACCTGGATACAACAAAAAATCATGCACTATCGCAATCCGTAATTGATTTTTTTTATTCATTATTTATTCCATATAGTTTAAGATGTCACAAAATTTCTTAATCACTTACCCTCCCATAGCGAGAGAATACAAATTAGCGATTATTCGACTTCCTACCAGCAACAATAACTTTAGCACTCAAACTTGCAGCCTTTTTCCAACTATAGCGTCTGGCATTTTTATGACCGGCAGAAATCATCTGAGTACGCAAACTTTGATCGCTCAAGAGCAACTGCAATCCTTCTGCAATCTGCATAGGACTAGATGGATCAACTGTTACCGCACTATCCACTTCTCCATTTCTTGTAATCTCCCCAAGTGAAGAAGTATAAGAAGTCACTACGGGCACACCCACCATTTGAGCCTCAAGAACAGGCAGGCCAAAACCCTCATAAAGCGTAGGAAATACAAATACACTTGCCCCTCTTAGGAGTGACCATTTTTCTTGCGCACTGATAAATCCTGTCACAATGATATCATCTCTATATGAATGCGATGCAACCACACGTTCTATCTGCTTCCAACCGTAACCAGGCTTACCAGCGATGACAAGTTTATATGGTAAACGAAAATGCTCCCTAAGAATTTCATAAGCCTTCAAAATACTAATGATATTCTTTCTATGCTCAACACGACCTATAAAAAGCAAATAATGACCCAATTGTACATCGTACTTTTGCAAAACCTCACTTGCGATGTTATCAGGAACAATCATTGGAGGATTTACACCTTCATAAATCACTCTTATTTTCTTTCTCGACACATCATAGTACCGCATCAAGTCACGCTTCGTATTATTTGAAACACAGATAATGTGCCTGGCCCATTCGCAGGATCGTCGAATACCAAATCGCATCGACCGCCGCTCCTTAAGGCTAAAAGAATCAGGTGAAACCTCAAACTCTAATCCATGAACAACCATAATTGTGTTTTTAGGACGTATTGGTGGCACAATATGACCTGGCACAAAAAATCGATCGTATTTGTTAAATAAAAATTCAAATGACAATCGCCCATAAGTCCAAAATTTTGGACTTCGAAGTTCCTTCACACGCCATGTTGCAGGGAGTGTAAAATCAATATTTTCTCTTGTACCTCCTCTGAGGTACAAAGTGACGTCATGCTCTTTCAAAAAAGGTCGTAGACTCTTTATAAGTTGATATGAATATTCTTCAATGCCAGTTCGTAAATGAGCAAAAGCAGGAGAAGCGTCAATCGCAATTTTCATGAATAGATCTATTACCACATATAACTACCCTTTCTAGTATACTACAAAGCCATATGTGCATACACAATTAAGGGGCGATACTACTTCTTCGTTGCAAGAATTGTTCGCTTATAAAGATCAAGATTCTTTAGAACTTCACCAATTCCTTTAATAACACAATTCAATGGCTCGTCTGCTACATAGCATGGTACACCGATTGTCTGTGCGATCAATACATCCATATTCCTCAACAAAGCCCCTCCCCCAGATAAAATCATACCTTTATCCATAATATCAGCGGCTAGTTCAGGTGGTGTTTCTTGCAAAACTTTCTTGATTGCATTGATAACTTCCCGGAGCTCATCTTGTAAGGCCTCAGTCACTTCATTAGCATGAATTTTTACTGTACGTGGTAGCCCACCCATCAAATCACGACCATTGACATCATATGTATCCTTTGTTTTTTGCGGAACAGCACTTCCAATCGCTATTTTTAATTCCTCTGCCGAACGTTCACCTATAGCCAAGGAGTACTTCCTTTTAATGTAATCAGCGATTGCCTGATCAAATTTATTTCCTCCAACGCGAGCACTAGATGCTGCAACAGTTCCCCCGAGAGAAATAACAGCGATCTCACTTGTCCCTCCACCAATATCAATAATCATGTTGCCTTGAGCACTATGGATCGGGATGCCCGCACCAATCGCTGCAAGAACTGGTTCCTTCACAATATACACTTCTTTAGCACCAGCCTTTACAGCAGCGTCCACTACAGCACGACGTTCAGTACTCGTAACACCAGCAGGTATTGAAATAAGTACCTCTGGACGAGAAAAACGTATACGCCCACTAACCTTTGTGATGAAGTATCGCAACATTGCTTCAGTTACTCGATAATCAGCGATCACACCATCTTTCATGGGCTTGTAAGCTACGATTCCATCAGGTGTACGACCTAACATCGTCTTAGCTTCATCGCCAACGGCCAAGACTTGATCGTCATCGATCGAAACAGCGACCACAGAAGGCTCACTCGTCACAGTATCATTGCCTGGCACGAAAACTAACGTATTCGCAGTCCCCAAATCAATACCAATTCGTTGTCCAAAAAAACTCATAATTAATCTTTAATCAAACTGTTCTCTGATTGTCAATCAAGCAGAAGAAACCACTAAAAATACGAAAATATCTATGACATCATGAAGTTTACGACATTTCAATTAATGCACCGAGAGCTTGTAATCTCTGCGCAAGATTTTCATAACCGCGATTGATCATATATACATTACGCAGCACTGACTCTCCTGGCGCAGCAAGCATCGCCACCAACAGCACAGCCCCAGGACGAAGCGCTGGTGGACAACTCATTGATGTGGGTTTCAATTTAGTAGGGCCAGTAATTTGAATACGGTGCTGGTCCAGTAATCGCACACGTGCCCCTAGCCGCGAAAGCTCTGCAAAATAAACTGGGCGCGTTTCATATGCCCAATCGTGTAAAAGCGTCTTTCCTTTTGCTTGTGTAGCAATCACAGCAAAAAATGGTAAATTATCCATATTAATACCAGGGAAAGGTCTTTCTTCAATTTTATCAGGAAGTGCAGCAAGTTTTGACTTAAAAATCTTTAAATCTACAAGGGTAGTCTTCTTATTACGCGCTTTGTAAAAAGGACTTATATCCACCATAAGACCCATCGCCTTTAATTTTGTCAACTCAAGCTCAATAAAGTCATAAGGACAACGCTCAATCGTCAATTCACTATTTGTAGAGATTGCCAACGCAATAAAAAACATTGCCTCAATGGGATCTTCAGAAATTTCATATGTAACGTCTTTTTTGATCTTCCCTACGCCGTGCACACGAAGCGTTGTCGATCCTATATCATCAATCCTAACACCACATTTAACCAGAAAATAGCAAAGGTCTTGCACCATATAGTTTGCGCTAGCAAAACGTATCTCAGTCACACCCTTAACCTGAGCAGCTGTGATAATAGCATTTTCCGTAACAGTATCACCTGACTCACCTAATGCAAAGCGTCCTGGACTTTTGAGAGGATTAGATCTCGTAACAGTAAAAGCGTGTGCTGTAGCGGCAATTTCTAAGCCATACGTTTTCAGAGCATCAATATGTGGTTGCACACTGCGAGCACCCAATCGACAACCACCAGCCTGTGGGATTGAGAAAGATTTGTAGTCACGACTTAACGCGCCTAGTAGCAAAATTGCACTACGAGTTTTCTTTGCTGATTTTTTATCCATCTGAGATAGCTTTAATTTCCCAGAAGGTTTAATGGTGAGCGTACGCTGATTTTTCCCCTCTCCACGGGTAACTTTTACACCGATACTCTCCAACAATTCAATCCACCGATTCACCTCTTCAATCTGAGGAACATTCTTGAGTATTGTCGTACCATGATTCATCACGCTTGCCGCCAAAAGGGCTACAGCAGCATTTTTGGAAGAATTAACAGTAATCGTACCGGAAAGCTTTTTACCTCCAGTAACGTGAAAATTTTGCATATAAACAAATTGTTTTAATAAAATATCCCTGTATGGCAGTATAAGACACTTCTTCTATTTCTTCAATCTTGACAAACAGAGCGTCACTTTTTCAAAAATGACCTATTTCATAACTTAAAAGCAATCTCGAGAAATCTTACGATCAATCCACAAAGACAAGTCCGTCACCACAATTTATTGCACGACAATACGTATAACGTCATCACTGTCGTAAAGGTTTGGCCCTACACCATTTGGTCCGTAGGAACCAATAGCGACGCCAAAGTCTGGCGTACCAATCCCACCGTTGAGGTCATAGTCTGTATCAAAAAAGTATGGGTTGCCCCAAGGATCAACTAATGTAGAAGGAATATATGGACCTCGCCAATTAGAATATGGATCCCCAGCTGGATTAGCCGAAAGACCTGCCGTAGCATCAGCTATATTTTCAATTTCGTTCGGAGGCGATGACACATTATTAACAGCATAAGGCTCCTGATGACCTGGCCATTCCGAGGTATCTGATGCC
>CALHMM010000037.1 GCA_938034715.1 Minisyncoccota bacterium | reverse complement strand
CCAGTATTTGTCTGATCATATGTAGGATCAACTGTTGTGCCTCCCGTGTAACCACTAACAGCCTCTACAACCCCATCTGTTTTCTCAAAGTCTGACTCTGTGCACCAAAAGCATCCGCCAGAAAAAACGGCTGTTTCATATGCGCTTAAATCTAGTGTTTGCACAACATTTTTTGTATTTGTTTTATCACCAGAAAACTTTGGAGCGAACTCACGCCAAAACCAAAAAAAGGTAGCACCGACTAATAATCCACAAATAATATAAGCAATTTTTTTCTCCATAATATAATTACTTTCATTATAAATAACTATCTATTAAATGTAAACAATACTTTACACAAATAGCCTATAAAGGGCTCAATGCTGCAAAAACAGCTACTGAATCAACTACGCAAAAAATTTCCCGAAAATACAGTAGATATTATTGATGACAAATTTTAGCAATGCTCCTACGCAAACTCTCTGCGTTTAAACCAGCCTCAGCGAGAACCTCCTCACGCGTACCATGCTCAATAAATCGATCAGGCAATCCAAAATTCTTCACAAAAACATCGAGGCGATTATTACAAACAAATTCATTTACAGCGCTGCCAGCACTCCCCAGAACACACGCATCTTCTACGGTAATAAAAATATCATGATTCTTTGCAAGTTTTTTAAGCATTAGTTCGTCTAGTGGCTTTACAAAACGCATATTGACAAGTGTTACGTCAAGTTCGTATGCAAACTCAGCACACACGCAAACCATCGCACCCCACGCTAAAACAGCCACCTTCTTCCCTTTATGAATAATCTTCCCTTTGCCGATCGTCAGGACATCAGATTTACTTACTACCTCAACACCTATTCCTTTTTCGCGAGGATACCGCACAGCAGCTGGTCCCTCATGTTGATACGCAGTCATAAGCATATGCGCGCACTCATCTTCATCAGCAGGAGCCATCACAATCATATTTGGCAAAGTCCGCAAATATGCAAAATCAAAACTCCCTGCATGAGTTGCTCCATCCGGACCAACCACGCCTGCACGATCAATTGCAAAAGTGACATCCAGATTTTGTAACGCAACATCGTGAATCACTTGATCATAAGCACGCTGCATAAACGTCGAGTAAATTGCAACTACAGGTTTCTGCAGTTCAGTCGCTAATCCAGCTGCAAAAGTGACAGCATGCTGCTCAGCAATTCCCACATCATGATAACGATCACTGTATTTCTGGTGAAATGCAACAAGTCCTGAGCCTTCTCGCATAGCAGGCGTCACTGCATGTAGCCGATCATCATTTTCTGCAGTGTCACAAATCCAATGTGAAAAAACTTCTGTATACGTTAATTGTTTTTTTTCTGCTGAATCATTATTCTTTTCAACTACTTTTTCGTCACACACCTCTCCACCGGAAATAGAGTGCATCGATAAACCATCCATCTCTGCTTGCTCAACCCCTTTACCTTTCTTTGTTACGACATGTAAAAATCGAGGGCCTTTGATGTTCCTCAAATTTTTAAGGACCTTGACCAGAGTCTCCATATCATGACCATCAACCGGACCATAGTATCCAAATCCTAATTCCTCAAAAAGAGTTCCTGGTGTAATCATACCCTTTGCATACTCTTCGGCGCGACGAACAACCTCTTGCGTTCGCGGACGACGACTCAAAATTGCCTTGCCTTTATTACGTACTCGTAAATATTTCGGCGAGGAGATCAAACGTGTTAAATATTTGTGCATCCCACCAACATTTGGTGAGATAGACATTTTATTATCATTGAGAATGACGAGTATATCTGCTTGCACATCGCCAGCATGATTAAGCGCTTCAAATGCCATCCCGCCTGATAAAGCACCGTCCCCAATAATAGCAATTGCTTTCGGTGCATTCTTCTTGCCATCATGTGCCATAGCCATGCCAAGTGCTGCACTAATCGAAGTAGACGAATGCCCAGTCCCAAAAGTATCATAAACACTCTCTGCGCGATGTGGGAATGGAGAAAGGCCATTCTTTTGGCGTACACTATGCAATTGATCACGACGTCCAGTAAGTACCTTATGTGCATATGCTTGATGACCCACGTCCCAGACAATTTTATCCCGTGGCGCCTCAAAAACATGATGCAACGCAACTGTAAGCTCTACCACACCTAAATTTGAACCAAAGTGGCCACCGCACTTATTGATCGTGGAAATAATAAATGCCCGCACCTCTCCAGATAGCCGAGTAAGCTTCTTTATCGACAACCCAGAAAGATCAGAAGGAGATTCGATAGAGTCCAATACTTTCGTGGTTTTTTTTACACTCATGGAGCAAATTCGTTCAATAAAATAATTCCCTCATTATACCATTTAACTGACCACTGCGGCAGATCTCTATCTCAAAAAATTCATCATCTTTTCAGCGAAGCGCTTAAAAAAGCATCAGATTACATCAACATAAAATATTGACACCAAACAGGGTCTAAAGTATAGTGCCAACTATATGCAAACAATCAACTACAAAGAAAAATTTCCGATGTACGTAGCACATCCTGATCTTATATATCTTGATAGTGCAGCAACCTCCCTTACGCCACAAATCGTTCTAGATAAAATGAATGATTACTACACACAATACGGAACAAATATCTCTCGTGGCGTATACAGTCTTTGTGAAGAAGCAACCACCCAGTACGAATTAGTTAGAGAAAAAGCAGCTGCATTTATACATGCACCCTCAGATCAAGAAATCATCTTTACCACAGGCACAACACACAGCCTAAATATTCTAGCGCACGGCATCTCCCCAGATGAGTCTGACATGCATATCTTAGCGACAGCAATGGATCATCATGCAAATTTTGTACCCTGGCAAAATAGAACAAAAAATTTTGAAGTAATCAACATAGACAAAGACTACAGACTTGATCTAAGCAATCTTGCCAAAAAAATCACGTCAAAAACAGCTGTTCTCACAATTCCACTAATTTCAAATGTCCTGGGAACAATCAATCCAGTACAGAAAATTATTTCTCTAGCTAGAGAAATAAATCCTCAAATCATCGTCGTTATCGATGCTGCTCAAGCAGCCCCACACATACCGATTGATGTTCAAAAACTTGATTGTGATTTCCTGACTTTTTCTGCACACAAGCTATATGGTCCAACAGGTGCAGGAATTCTATGGGGCAAAAAAGAAAAATTACAAAATATTAGACCGCTATTAACAGGAGGAGACATGATTTCAGAAGTATCTTCAAGTAAAACGCAGTATAGAAATATTCCCCACAAACTTGAAGCTGGCACACCAAACATTGCTGGCATCATTGGTTTAGGAGCGGCAATAGACTTCATACAATCTATAGGATTAAAAAAAATACAAAAAAATGAAGAAATGCTTACAAAATACGCACTCAACTCACTCCGTAAAATTAGCGGACTTAAAATATATGGTCCTCAAGATGCAAATGATCGCGCTGGCGTAGTTAGTTTTACACTAAAAAATATTCACCCCCATGACATTGCTTCAATTCTAGACACGCAATACAACATTGCAGTCCGTGCAGGAAATCACTGTGCTATGCCTCTGCACATTGAAACACTCGATATTCCTGCAACTGCCAGGATAAGTTTTGGCATTTACAATACAATAGAAGATATAGACACACTAGAAAAAGGCTTATACAAGGTTTCAGAAATCTTCTCATAAAAAACAATTTCCCTACCACGCCACCTATGAATATCTACCAAGAACAAATTCTCGAACACTACAAAGATCCTCAAAACTACGGGGTGCTGAAAAATGCCACACATCGAGATTACGCTCTCAACCCAACCTGCGGAGATAAAGTATGCATTGATATGCACATCAAAAAAAATATAATCCAAGACATTGCCTTCAGTGGTAGCGGTTGCGCAATTTCACAAGCAGCAGCCTCAATGTTTACCCAAAAGGTTAAAGGGATAACAGTCGAAAATTTGACAATGATGAATAAGGATGATATTTTGAAGATGCTTGAGATTGAACTAAGCATGAATCGCCTGAAATGTGGCGTACTAGTCTTGGAAGCTTCTCATCGCGCACTACATAATCCCATAAAGCTATAAAATGACACAAACACTAGATACAAACAATCCATCTGGGCCAGTTACTGTCGGAGAAATTGAAGTAACAATCGATCGTGACGCTTGTATCGGCGCAAGCGCATGCATTCCCCCAGCAGATAAAACTTTTACACTAGATGACGATGGAAAAGCAGTAGTCATGGCAAGTGCAAGTGAAAACAATGAGGCAGATATCATAGACGCTGCACGCGCTTGTCCGGTTATGGCCATCAAAGTTACAAAAAATGGACAAGACATGATGTAAAAAACCATCACCAACGACACAAAATCCCCTGCGTTAGGGGATTTTGCATAGAAAATATCCTTATGCAAGGCATTCCAAATCTCAAGAGAGAAGACGATCTCATGAAAGCTCTTAGTGTCATCAATGATCCAGAAATTCATGTGCCAATTACAGACATGGGACTTATTTATGGCGTACAGAGGCGAGGAAAAGATGAGGCACTTGTTACAATGACACTGACTACAATAGGATGTCCCTTGTTTGATGTGATCAAGTACGAGGTTGAAACAGAGCTAGAGAAAATTGAAGGAATAAAAACGGTAACAATAGATCTTACCTTTGACCCACCATGGCACACGGGCATGATGAGTGAAGAAATTCAACTCGATCTAGGATTACTCTGAGATCTTGACTTCATAACATAGTTATTTTTCATTTCGTATCAATCTGAGAGCTAAATCAGGAGAAAACACCCCAGCATGCGGGCCTCCATTACACTGACCATCACTTTCTCCGGGAATTTTTATCCACAAGTTCGCATAGTGCAACGATTCATCTTCGATTATTACAGGTTTTTCTCCTAAACTTCTCCCTGTTGGATTGCACCACTCATCTTTTGGTGCACTACCATTTCCATTGCGACTTGTATCAACTACAAAAAATTTTTCATTACCCAATTTTTTACAAATATTCAATCCATATTCTTCACACTCTGCTGAATCTACAAAATTACTCACGTTAATTGAAATACCAGATAAGTTATCGATAGCAATACTATTCAAATGATCTTCAATAACCTCTTGTGGGTGCCAATGAGGATGGCCTACGTCTAAAAATACCTTTATTTTTTCTTTTGGAATTATTGCAAAAATTCTATTGAACACCTCCGTTCTTCGTGGAGAAAAATCAAGAGCCAAAGCATCTGGTTCAAAAATCACGAGCGAACTGCTGTGCTCAAGTTGAAAAAAATCTCTTACCTGTCTATAGTAAGTTTCAAAGTCTTTTGTTCCCCCAGAACTATACGATCCATGATCTCGATCAGGAATCATATACCAAACAAAGACAGGTATTTCAGTCAAATCATGAGACTCCTTCAAAATTTCAATGACTGTCTCTCGAGTACTAAGAGTCCAATCGTTAATCCAATAGGCTTGGGGCTGCTCCTGCAAAACAGTCAAACCAGGATATCGCTTTACATACTTTGCAACACTCTGATTAGGGTATCTATACAACTTCATAGAACGTTTTCTCAAATCAAACTCTGAATAAAAACCCAGGAGAGAATCCTGGATTTTCCCCTGGTTAAATCAAGAAAAAAATTACCGATTATACCTCGCATCAAGCCCTTCTTCTCCTCTTTGTTCAACCTTTTTAAATGTCCACAAGTTTGGCAAATCATTCTTAAAAAGAGCGCTACCAAACCATGCCCATGTCTGCCCATATAAATCATCCGGGTCACCCCAATATCCGTCTTCATTAAATTCTGGAACTACACGACGATCATAAAAATCTTTAGCAAGAACAGGATCCGCATTACTTAACACACTCAGCACTCCCATATCAGTTGCAATATTCTCGATATTTGATCGCGGCACACCATCCTTTGTATACAGAGTAAAAATTTCCTCTTTTGACCATTGGTCTTGCATAAATGGCGTGAAGTTTTCAAGATAATCAAATGCGCGCTTTTCATCATACCAAGCTGCATCCTGTGCAATACGATAAAAAACACGAAAAGCATCAAAGCCGTAAACGTTTGCATCTTTCTCGACATACTGTACTGCACTTCTTACAATTCCACTATTCTGGTCTACAGCAATCCAATTAGGAGGCAAAGCAGTGCCACTACTATTTGCATTGCGAAGACCCTCAAGCAATCGATAACCACTATCAACGAGTTTGTCCCATTCATGTGTCGGACTTTCATCTACTTCACTAAACATACGATAGGCAGCTGGCGAGAAAGAAGATGGATTTATAAGGTATGATTGATCTACATCAGGACGTGTACTAGATCCCATATAGTATTGATTACCAACACGTACGACACCACTACTCCAAAGATCACTAATAATCTCTTTGGCCTCCACTAAATAACTCGCACTACCCCATTTCTTATAAGCAAATAACAGTGCCATTGCGACATCTGTGTCTGCATCTGTGGAAACACCAGAATCAGTAATGCCATATTCATCATTTTCACCCTTCTCCCACAGTCTTGATATAAGCTTATCTTCCTGACGAAATTGAAGGTGATCCTTTGTCCATGACCAAACTCCATCAAATGTTGCGGGGTCATCCATCCACACGGCACGAAGCATTGCATTTGCTTGCCCAGAAGATGTAGTTCGCCCATTTTGATATGGATCAACGACCTGGCCGTAAGATTGAATAAACTGACCTCTATACCAATTCCATATATCATCCTGAATAATTTGCTCGTCATCACGAACCTTATAAACCATAGCCCAATCACCATTTGTACTAATATACTGCGCCAAGTTTAGATGGGTGCCGTCTGAAAGCGGTCCCCATTGCGCTACAATATCTGAATGATCAAGTGCTTCTCGAACAAATGGTAATTGGTTTTCGTTAATTTGCTTGAGAAATTCATGCGTTGCCAATATATAATCAGCCTCACGCCAATCATCATTGTACTTTCCATTTCGAATCTCAGAGTCGATCTCCACCTTCCAAAACCAATCAGCATCCCTATAATATTTTCCATCTGGGTCACGTAACTTCAAAAATGCTGACTGATCAATAATAATCTTTTCATCTTCATCAACATTTTCCTGAATCCAAGCAATCGCTTCATCTTGCGGCGTTGATTCAGAGTTTGTGAAATGGTCGAAACTAAATGTAGTAATCACAAAAGACATTGATAAAACAACTGCCATCGAAAGTGAATAGTAAACAAATTTCCATTGGCCACCAAGCGTCCGCACAATTTCTTGCATGACCATACCAATGCAAATCGCTAAAAACGGCAAAAGGGCGACCACATAGAATTCAAGGATAAGTCCACCACGTAAAAGAAAAGCCCATGAAAGTAGTGTAAAAGCTGCTGGAATACGAAAGGGCTTGTGCCAAAATGCGAAAGCAACCACAACGATTGAACAGAAAGCCCCCATTGCAATTGTAAAAGGATCTTTCTCTATCCATGCAATAAAAGCATTGTGAAACTCACTAGAAGGATGCCAAAAAGGGAAATCCGTTCCTCGACTAGCATGGAAAGCTAGCGTACCAAGTAAGCTTACATGCTCACCTGTAGGTGAGGGAAAAAATTCTGATTTAATCAATGCGTACAACGGATACATAAGTACAAAACTACCCATCATAGCAAGCCATGACATCATCGCAAATAATCTATGAGAGGCATGGGATAACATAAACACTGCCAAAAGAAATGCAGGAACAAAAAATACTGCATTTTCCTTTGAGAGGATAGCAAAGCCACACATAAGACCACTAGCAAAAACATGTCGTAACTTCAATTTTTGCACCATAAGAATCGCAAATGAGGCAAGAATCCAAAAAATCATGATGTTATCAAGCAAAACACGCCGTTGAAAGTAGATGCCAAGCGGCGACAGAGCAAAAATAAGGCTTGCGAGCGTTGCAGCAAAAGGACTCTTGCTTAATCGACGAGTAATAAAATATATAAAAAGAGTAGAAAGAACATGCAAAACAAGCATCATGATACGTCCTGATAAAATAGGATCCCCAAAAGCAAAGAATCCGCCAGTTACTATCGCCCAACCAGCAATAAAGATCCAACCAAATGGAGCATGATCATACCAGTATGTATACGGTGCTAAGTCGCCAGTTGTTACAAGTGACCAAGCTTGCGACATATATGCACCCTCATCATTTTCAAAATAAGGGTATTCAAACATATTAATGCCATGCGCAACACCGGAGACAATCAGTAGTCCTATAATTAAAATGATTTCGTATATTCGTTTCATGCATTTTCATGTAATTTTTTACCAGAAGTCCGCTGTGACCCTGACTGGACTAGCTCTCGATGAGCATTCGTATGCTCGGTTTTTTCCCACGTGAGATCACCTTTGACCAAACGCCATACAGCGCGAAATGCTCCAGCACCTAATAATACCTGATATGGAAAGTAAAAAAACAATGCTTTAAATGGGAGCCAGAAAGGATAAGGGAGTTTATAGTCTCGTGTGAATTGAAACAATGCCACCAAAAAGATTGCAAAATGCAAAAGAACAACGAGAATCGGCAAATTAACAATAATCGCCATAAACGCTGGCAACTTGAACGTAAATGCAAGCCAAATAGAAATCGGCACATATAAAAACAGTAGTGCGTGCATGAAAGGCCATATCACAATATAAAACGCAAAAAAACGTTGATGTAGTTTCGGGAGTTTCTTCCACTCACCTTTCAGTAAAATTTGCAAAAATCCATGGCTCCACCTCGTGCGTTGCTTAACAAAACTAGCTACCGTTGGTGGCGTCTCTTCTTGGGTTGAATGCTTTTCATCATATACGACACTAATTTTTGCTCCTAGATTACACAATCTGATACCAATATCGGCATCTTCTGTCAAACAATAATTGTCCCAACCCCCAACTCGATTCAGATATTCTCTATTGAAAAAGACCGTATTTCCGCCTAATGGAATAATCCCCATTTTCGCAAAAAAATGAAGTGCTGACTTAAACCAAAAATAATATTCCATCACATTATACATTGAAAACCAGCTTGTACGATAATTCATTAATTGAACACCACTTTGTACAACATGAGCTTTATCACGAAGCATCACTGTATTAACAATAGCCAGAATATCTTTGTGCGGATCATCTTCAGCATCAAATATTACTATTACATCGTTACTGGAAGCTGCCAATGCATGATTTAATCCATTGGGCTTGTTGATTGGAGCATCACTATAAACTACACATCGCATATTTGTCGCACCAATACGGCGAATCGCCTCTTCGCTTGCAGCAATGGTACCAGTATCATCATCACTACAAATAACCATAATCTCAGTCAACTCTGCAGGATAATTCATTTTCGAGATACCCTCGAGAGTCTGACCAATAACTGCCTCCTCTTCTCGAGCGGGCACCATGATACTGAATGAAAGTTTAGGATCAGCAAACTTCTTAGGTGACTTCGATTTTTTAATTCTCTCTGGATCTTCCCAAGAATATAGCATCAAAAAAAGTGCAAATAATCCTTGCGTACAAAGAAATAGCGCGAGTGTAACTACGATAAACCGGAAAACACTATCAGAACTACTTCCAAGCATAAGAGCAACTTGCGAACAAGCAAAAATTGACAGAATTATTCCACCAATAACCATGGCAAGCTTCACAAGTGACCGACGCTCACGTTTATCATGAATTTCTTTTGCAGAAACATGGTCAACAACTTGCGATTTAGGCATAGAAATATGCTCCACGACGCCATGACTTGGTGACAGAGTTTTAGTTTCAGGTACCTGACTATCTGCCGTAGAAAAATAATGGTGATCATCTCCCAGTTTTTGCCGTGGCGGATAAGCAGCACCATATACTTTTGCTAAATCCGAACGTTCAAGTAATTGTGCAAGTATGTTTTGCTGTGGAGAAAGGTGAACCTTTTTTACTAACTGAGTCTTAACCAGACACAGCAGCGGACCGACATCGCCCAACTCTTTTCCTGTTGCAACAACCATGTCTCCATCCAATCGTACTATCTCATCAACCATTTGTGGCAATGTTTCAACAGCATGTAGTAAATGAGAACTTACAAATGCACTAAAACCCCCTCGTACATGTTTCGATCCTTCAACAAAAAAACCTTGGTCAGTAACCTCAATTTCGTCATCGCATTGTATGAATCGAACACGTGAATCCATGCTGATAGATCCTGAAAAATCAGAAGAAACCCCCCCAGATCCAGTGACGAGAAGGATTTCAAATGGCATCATTTCATCAAATACAGCCAAAAGACCCACCACAAGGTCCTGTGGCATTCGACGATCAGAGAGAGGTACGATAATAGATAACATTTCCTTTTTGGATGATCCCTTCTTCATGAAACTGTTTGTTATATAGTTCAAATATTTAGTATATCAATTCCCACGACAAAGCACTGAAGTCATCTTGACTTTAGAACGCAGGATATTGCCAGTTTGTATTAATGACTATTATAAACCAAAATTAGAAAAAAGTCAATAGTAACAAATCTACCTTTCCCAATAAAAAACGCCCTGGTGCAGCACACAAGATTCTCAAAATATTGTGCTACCAAACAATCCCAATTCACATCCAATTGCAAAATGTATTTGATCTAAGACAGGTAATTTATTCTTATGTATACTAGGTATAACATCTGCACGAAAAACATCCTGCAGATTACCCTTCTATTGTAACATTTTTTTCAAATTATGCGATCACTCTTCCTTTCTGCAAGTATCCTAATTATAACACTATATATACCCTTTTTTTGTATCACATACTTCACTCCTTGGTATTCACTTAATACTTCATCTGCCACTCTAGACTACATAGGGAGAGACAGCGTTAGTACAGCACATCAAAATCTCACACAATTCTTTTCTCATAGAGAACACCTATCAGAAACACTCTGGAGTAAATCAGAAAAAATTCACATGAATGATGTCCGAAAGATATACGACACAAATCTTGCCATCTTCTTCATCGCTTTGACAAGCCTAATATTTCTATGGAAAAAAAATGTTGTGCAATATGCCTTAAAGATAAATATTGTTCTCCCTCTATTGTTACTTACTGTAATACCATTTTTTTCCTATTTTTGGTCTACGATTTTTCACAACATTCTATTCTCCAATGAGTTTTGGATTACAACACCACAAGATCTATCATTTTACCTCTTCCCACTTTCCTTCTTCATAAAAAGTCTCCTCGCAATCTCTCTGAGCGCCTCACTTATAAACCTCATTCTATACACAAAATTACGTCGAAAAGACAATCTATGAATGCACCAAACGGCCAATAAATCCTCATTATGAAGATATATTTACAGCAAAAGTCTTTCTAAATCATCAGCGCACATCCCATTGCACTGCTCTATCCGCATCTACAATCTGAAGCCATATCTGACCAGGAACAAATGTTATTTCCTCCCCACTATCAGAGAAAAAAACATACGGATCTCGTGCATCATTTCCCTTTTTCCAAGAGCCATCAGTTTCTTGCCCATTACTATATATCACTGCCTGACCACTACGATCTGCATCAAACCACGCGTCACCAATATTAAAATTTGGGTACTGCCCAGAGTCGTTTTGTAGATATTTAGCCTCCATACCCTCCCAAGGATCTGTTGGGTACTGAACACCCTGCACAAAAGAACTTTTTTTTGCAGTAAGAACAACAACGTTCTTTGGAGCAACCCTCTGTTTCGTAGTGAAATCATATTCTGCCTTTCCAGCAAAAAATCGCTCATAGGAATTAGTATCGCGATTATACTCATATGAGACACCAAACCCGTTCATATATCCTATTGTAAGTGTGCCACCACTCGGACGTTGGTCTGGTGAGATATCTGGTGCATGTTTATATCCGACAAAACTGTTTTTCATGCTATAACCAAGATCTGCAGCTTGCTCCTGCAATTCCACGGCGCTAGAAAATGCCCGATCTTCCCCTCCCAATGGCACAATAGAAGTAGATTGACGAAAACATGATGCAGAAGATCCGCCAGGTGCAATCTCACTATTACAATCAATGTGATCATGAACTCTTTTTTTCAGAAGACTTTTTGAAATACTATCACCACCCCAAGGAACATAGATTGCATTAAATGAAGCAGCAACAGTAAGGAAATCCACCCTGCCACTACGCATAGGTCCGACGAACTCAGGCTTCTCACACTCAAAAACACCCATGACACGTGTCCCTCCATGTGTGTAACGATGATCCATCTCCACAACAAACCCTGCTTGATTGATACCAGAAAAATATGGTCTTGTTTCTACGTCACCAGAGTATACAATTGCTAATGGTCTCGCATCATAATTTACACATGGCAACCCTGTAATAGCGCTAGCGTCGAGGGTTTTTACATATTCATCCTTTTGATCTTCTACAGTCTCTTGCTCTTGAACTTCTTGAGGTGAATCATTGGTTATAATAACATCCCCCCTCTCTTCTGATCTAGATATGGGTGATTGAAGCCATTGATAAACCAGAAAAGACCCACCCAAGAGGATCAATATAACAATAACGCGAATATATTTGCCCATAAACAATGATAAATATTCCCAAATGTAAAAACTAAACTAAAGATGATGCAAGAATCTACAGCCAACGAAATTGCCGTGACTCATCTAGCACATGAAGCCAAATCTGACCTGGAACAAACTCGATCTCTTTCTCATCTCCATCAAGAAAAATAAAAGGAGAACGCGAGCTTTCTAAAGCATCTAATGCCTCACTTCTATTTCTCTTCCAAGAACCGACAATCTCCTGACCGTTCAGATAAAAATTGGCTGGACCACCTGAAACATCATCAAACCAAGCATCTCCCAATGAAAAATTGGGGAAATTCCCACTGCTAGCAATGCGCTCCTCCTGTGGAACATCAGCAAATGGATCAAGCAAACCACGACTCACATAATCATTGTCGACTGTAAATGCGCTCCGATCGGTCTTTAAGACTATCACATTTCGTGGAGCAACTCGTTTTCCAGTATTAATATCATATTCTGGTTGATTAAAGAAATATCGATCATATCGATTAAATTGCTCATTGTAAGCATAAGTAACTTCAAACCCGGCATCATACCCTATCTCTAACAACCCATCAGAATTTCGCAATGTTCGCGGAATATCTGCAGCATGCTCAAAACCATCAAAATCATTTGTTGTAACATAGCCCTCACTACGAGCCTGCGCGAAAAGAGCGACTGCATCAGCATAATGACGATCCTCCAGCACCAGAGGACTGACAGCAGCATCCCTCACAAAACAAGCGTCTACATTACCCTGTGGTGGCACTTGACCTCTACAATCAATATGATCCAGCACTCCTTTAGACAGCAATGACCTACTAACACTATCGCTACCCGAAGGGACATAGATTGCATTAAATGAAGCCGCTATATTGAGAAAATCAACACGACCTGCTCGAAGTGGTCCTACTAAAAAAGGCTTCACACAGTCAAAAACACCCATAATACGCGTTGCACCACTAGGATAACGATGCGCCATCTCAACCACAAAACTTGCCTCAGCAATACCAGCAAAATGTTGTCGGGTCTCTGGATCGCCAGAATAAACAATCGCAAGAGGCCGTGTTATTCCCAAATCACACGGTAGTCCTGAAATCGGACTTGGAGTCGGACCAGGTTCATAAGGTGAATTCGCCAAAGCATCAGCCTCAGCATAATACAAGCCCTGCGCATTCCCTAAAGTCAATGTAGTTTTTTGCTGTGAATTTGATAACCACACCCATACACAAAGACATAGGAAAATAACCAGTAAACCAATCAAAAATAATGTCATCCGAGCATGATCTCGGAGAGCTTTCATTATGTACTGCTCCATAAATGTAAGACCATTAATTACATACTATTATACACTACATCAATTGAGGGATTTAACATTTCATCTAAAAAGGTTCCTCATAAAAATCTCTCCCGCACAAATACTTCAAAATTAAGAGCCTTCATAAAACAATTATTGCTTCGTTCATAACCTATTGTTGAATATGAGATGCGATCCATCACTATATTGAGTAATATATCGATCTGCTAAATGAAACAGAGATGTAGCTAGTGATGGTGTGTGACCTCACTCATATCCATTTTTTTGCCACTTGACTTCATACGCCTTACAAAAAGTACCGCTAGAAAAGTCGTAAGCGGAACAACTAAGATCACACCGATACTTCCCAATAGTGCCCGAAAAATTTCTGTAGCAACCACCTCTATACTGAGAATTGCAGGTAACGGCTCAGTTTTCAAAGTCGTCAATAGAAGGAGTGGTAACGCAGTTCCCGTATATGCCAGCACGAGCGTATTTACTAAAGCACCCACATGATCCTGCCCTATTTTCATAGCTTGAAGAAAAAGCGAACGTCCCCGTACACCAGCGCGGTACAATTGATCAACCACAGAAGCCTGCGTGATTGCCACATCGTCCAACACACCCAGCATGCCAATAAGGATGCCCACAAACAAAAGTTCTGGCATATCAATTGACAACCCAGAAACTACTATCGCAAAAGACTCATCAGTACCAATACCACTAAAGCGACCAACTTTCAAGCAAATAAGAGTGAGGACAGCAGTCACAATAATCGCAAATGAAGTCCCAGCCATTGCGACGTACGTTTTCATCTGGAAACCATGTGTAAAAAGCATTACAGTAGCCAAAAGAACAATTGATATCACCGACCCTACAAGAGCAGGAGAATGACCCGCTTTCAACACTGGAAGCAAGACAAATAGCACGGTGACAATCGTCAGACCAAGCGAAATAAGTGATTTCACACCCTTTTTAAAGTTGAGTGAAAGTACGAGTGCTGCAAATAACAAACCAATTGAATAAAGAACACCACTCCGATCCACATCATACAGAGAAATGATCTCACCACCTACTCCATCAGATTCACGTCGTACAAAAACCTTCTGACCTACATCCACTGGGATAAAATCATTTCTAAATCGTACTCGTTCTTCGCCCACATCTACGATAACAATCTGCTCAAATGAGCCTATATCGACACCTTCCAGAGTGATTGTCTCTGGCGCACTCGCCTCACTCACAACACCAGGAACTACCACAGCAAAAACTTGTGCTGGAGTAAGTAAGAAACAAAAAATAACAAATAGTCGTAGCATGAAAAAATTTTAATTTAATAGGGTCTGCCTATTCGGAGGGCCATGGTAACTCCAACGCCATTAATCTTTTTTGATATTCCTCAAAAACATGTGGGCCATGAGGTTTTGGCAAAAAAACAAGATGCCTATCATTTGCAATAATCATAGCACCAGGCTTACTAGTTAAAGGATTTTTCATTATTTTAGCATATTGCATCTTTCTTGCATGATTCTCCAAAAAAGAAAAATGCAACACAAACTCGCCTATTTTCTGAACTGAGCCAAGAATTGAACTGTACTCATAAGTCCATGTGCTAGAAGAAATATTTTTCAGATAATGAGGTTTGTATTGAATGATCCATTTATTAGCTTGAGCAAATTTTTTCATGATTTCTTTTCCGTATAATGGGACAATGAAACTATACTCATGAGCACCAAAAAGATCTTTTGTTGGTACTTCTAAGGAAGTATCTGTGATGTAGTAATTCAAACAAATACGATCTGTGCTCTTATTCCCGTATCGTCGCATACCAATTATTTGCACAAATATAGTCACTAATATTCTGCCAAGCCAAATATGTCCAGATGCCAAAACAACAAGGATGTCCAAATCACTAGATTGTTGAGCATTACGAAAAGAAAGACGACCAGTAATCCCAATGCCTCGCACAAATGGCACAGCTCGCAAAAAAAATACAGATCGTCGAAGACGTTGAATTTTAAGGAGGCTTATACGTTGACGCTTTCGTCTTTCACTAACAAGTTGATCGCGACCAGCAAGAAAATAGAAACCATTTTTCTGAGAAACAAATTCCTGTAACTCCTCCGAGGACAAATGCGTCCGGACATCTTGTAGTCCCCACACCTTCTTAGCATCTTTTACTATGAGATGACGCCACACCTCAAAAACCGTCATGGGATAATCCATTACGTCATAGTAGGTAATTGTCCTCACAATTCCGTGCAATAAAGAATAGTCCATAGTCATACTACATAGCCCCTATTATCAATAACGTCACTGTATGTAGTTACAAATCTGCAAGAAGTTATATCACCAAAAGTGTCAAATTTAAAAATTTCTATTTGCTTGCTAAATACTTTGCCGTTGGAGAATGCTTACATTTCGCAAGATCCTTCGGGGTTCCAGAAAAAATAAGGTTACCACCTTCAGCTCCTCCCACAGGACCCAATTCAATAACAAAATCTGCATGCTTAATTACATCAAGATTATGCTCTACAACAATCACAGTATTCCCTTTTTCCACAAGTGCATCAAGAACTTGCAACAATCTTTGCGTATCGGTAAAATGAAGTCCCGCTGTTGGTTCATCCAAAATATAAAGTGTTTTCCCGGATTGTTTACGAGCAAGTTCTGTCGCCAATTTTATTCGTTGAGCTTCACCGCCTGAAAGATTGGTGGCACTCTGACCCAAACGTAAATATCCTAACCCAACATCTTCCATTGTCTGAAGCTTATCAGTAATTTGCTTCTGATTTTTAAAAAACATAAGCGCATACGAAACACTCATATCCAAAACATCCGCAATACTTGCCCCATTGTAAGTAACTGCAAGTGTTTTATCATTATACCTTGTTCCTCCACAAGCCTCACACGATACATACATATCTGGCAATAGATGCATCTCAACTTTCATCATACCGTCACCTTGGCATACTTCACATCGACCACCACGCATATTAAAGCTAAACTGAGAAGCACTAAATTTTTTCTCCTTTGCTAAATCAGAATCAGCAAAAAGATCTCTGATATGGCCAAAGACACCAGTGTAAGTTGCAGAATTTGATCGTGGCGTTCGACCAATCGGAGCTTGATTGATCATAACAATCTTATTCACATTTTTAACACCAGTCATTTTTTTATGAGCGCCCGGTATTTTACGAGCTCGATGAAAAGTACGAGCTAATTCTGGAGCCAAAATATCATGAACAAGAGTAGACTTGCCACTACCACTTACACCACAAACAACAGTAAATGTAGCTAAGGGGAAAGAAACATCGATGTTTTTCAAATTATGTTCAGAAGCTCCCAAGATCGACAATGTCTTACCAGAACCTGCACGATATGATTTCTTCTCACTAACAAGCTTTTTCCCACTAAGATAAAGTCCAGTATCTGTTTTTCCTTGAACCAAATCAGGGTATGTTCCAGAAAAAATAATTTCCCCACCCTCTTCGCCTGCTCCTGGACCCATGTCAATAATCCACGAAGATGCCTTCATCACTTCACTGTCATGTTCAACGATAATCAGAGTATTGCCTGCATCTCGTAATGACTCCATCGTTCTTATAAGACGATGGGTATCAGAAATATGCAAACCAGTTGTCGGTTCATCGAGAATATATATCACACCTGTAAGATCGGATTTTATTTGAACTGCCAGACGTATACGTTGAGCTTCACCTCCACTGATAGATTCACTAGACCTTGCAAGGGTCAGATACCCAACACCCACATCAATCAACGCTTGTGTTCGATGATTCATCTCTCTGAGCAATGGTCCAACAATATCTTTTTGTTTAGTGTGCAAAAAATCACCATCCTCAAGATTTTTCAGCGCGATAAGAAATGAAGGTAATGAAAGATTTACATAATCATCGATGGAAGAATTATCAATTGTGACCGCTAAAAATGCTTTTGCTAATCGTTTACCATCACACTCCGGACATGTCCGCGTTGCCATGTACTTCTCTAACTCACCTCGCATATGATCGCTGCGGGCATCACGATATTTTTTTTCCAATCCTGGGATAACACCCTCAAACCTTTCAAAACTCTTACCTGAACGTTTCTCCTCAGGAGCGCCATATAAAACAAGCGCTAGATGAATTTTTGATAATTTCGAAACTGGTGTGTCCAAAGAAAACTTATACCGCTTAGCAAGCGACATTAATTGCTTCATATTGCCGTTAACTTTTCCATCGCTTCCTAAGGCTTTACCCCAAAGATGAACTGCACCTTCCGAAAGAGAAAGTGATTTATTTGGAATAATTAACTCTGGATCAATTTCATTTTTTCTGCCAATCCCATCACAATCAGGACAGGCCCCATCTGGATTGTTAAAAGAAAAATGTCGTGGAGTAATATCCGCTAAGCGAAATCCAGATTCAGCACAATAAAAATCTCTTGTATAGCGAGTTTCTTCAGATTTTGACTTTGTACTTGTGATGACAATCACGCTTCCTTGTGAAATTTTCATTGCAGTTTCAACTGAATCTGCTAATCGCTCGGGATCAGGGTCCTCCGCATCAAAAACTAAACGATCAATAACTACATCAATTCCCACTTCTACTTCATCATTTACAATAAGCTGTGCTTCAGCCAGAGGCATGATCTTTCCATTAAACCTCACACGAGCGTAACCATCTGCACTAACACGTCGCAAAACCTCACTCATCAGCTGTCCCTCCGTTTCGAGTGGTGAGAGAATGACTACTGCAGTCCCACTAGGAATATCCGTCAAACTCTCGACAATATCCTTAGCGCTTTTGCGGTGCAACGGACGTCCTGTTTCCGGACAATGAGGAATGCCTACAGTAGCAAAGAGAATTCGCAAATAATCATAAATCTCAGTCATCGTCCCAACTGTAGAACGGGAAGATCGACCAATACTTTTCTGATCAATTGCTATAGCTGGAGACAAATGAGAAATTTTATCGACATCAGGTCTACTCATACCACCAGTAAGCATACGAGCA
>CALHMM010000036.1 GCA_938034715.1 Minisyncoccota bacterium | reverse complement strand
AGAGAAGTGATCTGAGTGAGGGTTATGATACACTGCCTATATGGCTTCTCGTACGGGAAGGGTCTGGGGATCATGTTCCTGCTGCGCTTCAAAATTCACACAGAATTGGAAAAAATCAGAACTTTGGAACGATAACACTTTTTGAGCTATTGCCAATTCAAGGAGCTTCCTGGCAGCAAGAAAATTCTTCTCCAGTGGGTTGTCATGTCAGATAAGATTACCCTGTGCGTCGCTAACGTATTGATATATTTTTATGCAGTTTATTCAGAAACTTTGTCGTTCTAAAGCGTTTCTCTCGCTTGTTATTATTGTAGCAATTGGGGGATTTTTTCGTGCATTTGAATATGCTGATTGGATGCATTATGAGCTTGATCAGGCTAGAGATTTTAAGGTAATCAGTGCTGCCATAGAAAAAGGCCCTGGGGAGTTACCTCTACAAGGACCCAAAGCTGCTGGCAATGTCTATATAGACTCAGATGGTGATGGGGAAGCGGAGGATAAAACGACTTTGCGACTGGGACCACTTTTTTATTACTTGGAGTATGCGAGCGCTCTTGTTTTTGGGGATACTCCCGCAGGAAGTGTCATGCTTGTCCTTCTTCTTTCTATAGCGACGATTCCACTATTTTACTTTTTCTTGCGAGAGTTTTTCCCTCAAAAATTGTCACTTCTCCTGACACTTGTTTTGGCATGCTCACTATATTTTATTATCTACAGTCGGTTTGGGTGGAATCCAAATCTCATACCATTTTTTACATTGCTTTGTGCCTATGCCTTGCTCCGCGTGTCACGAGAGGACGCTTTGGCGGGGAGATGGCTGGTTATGTGTGGCATAAGTTACGCTTTTCTTAGTAACATGCACTTCCTGGCTTTGGTAGTATTTCCAATTATCGGCGGTCTATATTTACTGATTATACGACCTCGCGTCGCTTTGAAATATTGGATCGGTGCTGTTGCTGTCGTCGTTTTTCTAAACATCCCACTTGTTATTAATGATATTAAGACGGGTGGTGAGAATTACAAGGCATTTGTCGCTTCGCTGAGGGGTGAATCAGGTGACGACGTGCCACTTAGTGTTCGTTTCAAGAAGAATGTTTTCGCTCACGCGGAAATGAGCTGGGTAGTCCTTACTGGAGATCAGGACATACGTGTTCCACGTGTCTCAAAACAGGGTGATATCAGTTGTGATGATCGGTGCATGAATACTTCACTTAAGACATTGAGCGCGCTATTGTTTATGCTGGCAGGCCTAGGTAGTTGGCTATGGCTCTATCGTCACGAGTCTGATGCTCAGAAGCGTAGATTTCTCTTGCTCGCAGGCTTGTGGTTGGGTGTTACATTTTGTGTGTACTTGCCCCTAGCTTTCGATCTTGCACCACGCTTTTTCCTCGTTCAAGGAGCGTTGTTTGTTGTATTTTTGGGATTTATCTCTCAGGTCTTTCAGAGGCGAGGAGGTAGAAGAGGCATGATGTTTGTTTGGGTTTTGATTGGTCTTGCGATGGTAATGAATATAGTCGCGATCAAAGGGTATTTTGATGGGATGCGTAGTTCTTTCAGTGACTCGCAATACGTCATTGGGCATAGTGATCTCATACTGGGCGAGAAGACGCGTGTACCAAAACAGCTGATGGAGAACGTGGTTGATGCGATCATGGAACAATATGCGCTAAACGGTGAGCCAATCCACTTGGAGGCACAAGCAGAGTATAAGAGAGCTTTCTGGGAGCGTGTCGCAGTTCGTGAGGATTACACGTATGAAGGAGTGGGGGATTTGCGTACACTTTATCGAAAGGGTAATTATTTCGTCGTCGTGCGTACACAATCAGACTTTGATAACTATTTCGAGAAGTTTGCACCTGATTTTGATATTGTTGCAACGAAGAATTTTGGAACGCTCACACTCTACACATTGGCGATAAAGGAGTCAGTCAAGGATTTGCAAGAAATTGATGAAATCGCAACATTTGATACACGGACTAGTCCGCAATTTTCTTCTAGCGCTCAAGTGCGTTATCTCTGGCGACAGGTCTTTGAGGGGTGTACATATAATTACGAGTCACGGAAATGTGAAAAGTAATTTCGAGAGTTGAGATTTAAATATTTTTGAATAGTAGTTGTGGACGAAGATTATTAGTTGGGGTTCTGAGTGAGTATATCAATTCAATATCAGGCCCAGTCTTTATTTGTAAAACTTTCTGTAGGTCATTATCAAAGCGCTAAGTCCTAGGAACGTAGAAGTGATCGAAAAGATGGTTGCTGTTGCTACCTCGCCGTAGACAGGGATGTAGATTATATTTAGGATGATTCCAGAGGTGACTCCAATGGTCAGTATGCTCCAGGTTACTTTAGTGTGGCCAGCACCATTTAAGACAGAGGCGAGGATGTAAAATATTGTCATAAATATGGTAGCGCCTAGCATGTAGGGAACGAGATCTGCAGATGGTAGGAATTTGTCGCCAAAGAGTGTGGTAATAATGAATTCTCGAAAGAGATAGATAAACAGTGCTCCTAGAGGTAATAAGGCAGCTAGGATCTTGCCAATGGTGTTTAGATGCTTCGTAATGGCTCTCAGATCGTTTTTCTTGGCTAGTTCTGACATTGTAGGGAAAAGCATAAGGGTGAGTGCGTAGACGGCAAAAAATGGCAACAATGCTAATTTTACTGCAACGTCATAAAATCCCGTTGTGGCATCATTTCCGATAAGCGCTTTGATCAGATAGAGATCCATGCGTATATAGAATTCATATAGCAAGAGAAAAAAAATAAATCCACCTGCATAAGAAAGTAGTTTCTTATGTGGGTACTTTGCAGTAGAGTTTTTTGATGGAGTGATCAGTTTGTTTGGCTCTATGGAGGATGAGATCACTATAGCAATGAGAAATAGTATAAGCGGAGCTAGTGCAGCTCCGAGGATAGCACCTTTGAGGTAAAACAAATAGGCAAATCCGACAATCGCAAGGATCCGTGTAATACCGCGGAGAGCTTTTATGATGGCCAGTGCTTTGAATGACTTGCGTCCGTTGAGGTAGAGAACATAGAAAGAACTCAGTGCAAACAGAGGGATGATCAGAGTGGCGATGCGAAGGAGGGGAATGAGTGTGTCGTCACCGAGCACATCTGCGATCCAAGGTGTGAGGAGAAAGAATAGCAGACTTAGACTGATGATGAGTGGTGCTTGAATTGCTATGGCAGTTTTTCGGATTGCATAGACTTTGTCGGCATCATCAGGATTTTCACTAATGCGCTTCATCATGGCAGTTGGCACACCGCGGGCTACGAGTATGGTAACCATAGTGGCAACGCCTGTCACCAAGGCGTATCGTCCGTAGTCGGCAGGACCTAGCATGCGACCAAGGGCAGCTACGATGATGTAGGCTGAGGCATTATAAATAACCTCTGCTGCAAGAAGGAATATAAATGAAAGTGTGAATTTGTTCTTTTCTCCTTTGATAGCTGGCTTTATCAATGATTACTGACATTTTCTTCTAGGGATGATTGAATTTCCTCTGCGATGATCTCTGCTGATCTCTCTCCATTTATCGATGCGATATTCCACGACCTTAGATGATCTTTGTAAAGAGAGACTTTGTCCTTCATGTACTCCCTGCCTTGTTCGGCAGTCCTTTCTCTGTGCGCTATTACGTCGGGGGACACATCGAGGTAATATGCCTTGTGCGGTATTGAAACCAATTTCATGAGAAAATCAACGCCAAAATAATGTGTGACTTTGTTTTGTGAGAGATAAAGGATATTGATCAGAGTGTCATAATAATATCTATCTGAGACGATGTGTGTATAGCCTAACTTTGATTGCCTGCGGCAAAAAAACTCAAATCGGAAAAGGTCTATCAGAAAGGCGAATTTTCGTAATTGAATGCTGAACCACGAGGCTTTGGTCACAGGCTTTAGATCGCCGGGTTTTTTGATCTTATGTCTTCCAGAGCTTGCAATGGAGAATTTGATGGCATGAAAATGAAATGGTTTATAACCACCGTCTTTGAGATGACTTATCAGATTTTGTGTTTGCGTTGATTTTCCTGATCCATCAACGCCACTAATGGTAATGATCTTCATAGACTGATAGTGATTATATCTGCGTATTTTAGTACATTATAACAGCTACTGGCTCCATTTTTGCTATGATTTTGGCAATGCCGTTTTCTTGTACTCCTGCCATGACTTGTGAAACGTCCTTGTATCTGGAGGAATCTTGCTCCACCGTTTTAGAAGATTTTCCATTGTAAAGTTTTATGCCTCTACTTGCCATTTTTGCCATGAGTTCTTCTCTGTCCGTGGGTGCGCTTTGTTCAGACATCTCAACTCCTTTTCCTGTGCCGTGAGGGGCGCTGAAAAAGCTCGTAGTGTTACGATCTGTGCCGAGTCCAATAAATGCCTCTGTGCTCATTGATGAGGGGATAAATACAGGTTCACCAATCTCGCTGTATAGTGGATGGTTTTGATCAGCCATCCTCGAAGGTCCGTAGGCTCTAGTAACATTACTTCTATGAACCCATACGTCTTTATTGAAGTGATTTTCCTTTGTGACGGAGACATGTGGAAGATCATACACTAAACGTGCTTCGATGTCACGGCCGAGAATTTCTTTGGCAACTTGTGACACATTGTGTGTGATCGTTGCTCTGTTTGCTACGCCGAAGTTACTTGCCGCTGCCCGAGCATTCATGTACATTTGTGTTGCCTCAGGCTCTTTCTCACTATCAAAGGTGAAGAGCTCGTCTGAGTCAATTTTATTTTTCATGTAATGTCGGACTTTTTTTGAAATTTTTTTGTATACAGATTTTTTTCTTGTTGAAAAAGTCATGTGGCCAATCCATGTCATGATTGCTTGTGAGAGGTGTTCTCTGATCTTTGCAGTGTATGTGTACATGGTGTACTGGCCTAATATTCCAGAACCTGTGTGGATCATAAAGACGTACTGGCCTTTTTCTAGCCCCATGGCTTGTGCCTCCTGTTCAGAGACGATGTCGGTGATTTTCATTAGATCAAGAAAGTGATTTCCTGCAGCGCCTGTAATACCGAGACGAAACTGTGCAAAGTGAAGGTAGAGTTTTGGAATTACGTCGAATATATCATCTTTTGATAGTTCACGCCCAAAGTAATTGCCGCCTCCTTGCGTGTTTTGGAGTTCGTCTTTTGTTTTGATATCTAGATGATCAATAATGGCTTGAGTCCCTTTGCGACAAATATCAACGACAACATGAAATGGTACGCGGGTTCCGACAAATGCTTTTGTAGGAACTTTTGGTACGAGTGCGGTGAAGAGTTGGTCTATTTGCTCTGGAGTTGTGTTTTGGTCTGTGAGGTTTGTTGCGACGACCCGCATGCCACAATTTGGGTCACTATCATTTACTTGAGGGAGTATGTGCGTGTCAGATACAACAGTTGTCCCTGCTGCGTTTTTGCGTCCTGGCTTGCTCATGACGTCAGGCATAGCCACTGTGGCCTGAAATAAACTGTTGTGGGTGGCTATAGACTCGATTTGACGGAATGTTTCTTGACTAGGAAGGAGTTTTTCATTCATCAGAAACTCAGCGGGAACTTTCATCTTGTCTGTTTTAAGCGAGAAGTGATGCTCTGATTTTTTTGTAAGGATGTCTTTGTAATTCATCTATGTATGACTATGTTATTTGATGGAAGTGTAGAGTTTTTCATATTTCTGAGCAATGTTTTTGATGTCAAAATTGTGATGTACGAAATTGTATGCGTGTTCTCCTCGCCGCACATGTTTGGAGGAGTTTCTAACAATTGAGAGTATTGCCTTTTTTATCTCGGTTGAGCTATTTTTAGGGATTATAACATTGATGTCGTTGTGAGAAAACTCCTTAAATACAGGCAGATCCGATGCAACAACAAGTTTCTTGCAAGCGTATGGTTCGATCATTGCCAGAGGAACATCAAATTTTCCTGCCATAGAAACGACAGGAAAGAGAATGAGGTCTGCTAGGTTGTAGATGCGATTCATATTTCCTGAGAACGTATCGCTAAATATTACCTTATCGAGATGTCCAGCTGCAGCGATACGCTCTCTTACTTCGCTTTTTTTTGCTTGATCTGCAACGTTTTTGATTCTGCAGGCACATAGATATTTGATATGAGCGTTGGCTGGATCACTCCATATTTCTAGAAAGGCGTCGACGATGACATCTGTGGCACCAAGACGCGCAAATTCTCCAGGGTAGGCGATGATGAAATCATTGAGTTTAATATCCCATTTCTTAATAAGCCCACTATCTTTTGCTGTAGGGTGATATTTTTGTAGATCAATGCCGGGATAAATTTGTTTGGCGTTTTCAAACCCTGACTTTTCTAGAAGATTCTTGGCGTAATGTGAAAAGGTAATTAGTGTGTCCGCAAAAAATATTTTTTTATATTGGGTGAGATTGGTGTGCACAGGACCGTAGAGATCTTCTCTTATTGTTGCTATTGTTTGTATAATATGTGCCTTGGCTGGAAAGATTTTTTTGAGAATTGTTGCGTTTAGTGTTGAGGGTGTAAAGAAAAGTTGAATGACATCGTATTTTCTCGCATTGAATAAAAGCCATACTACAAGACGTACTTTTTGCCAAGGCCTGAAGTTTATTTTTGCTTCAGAATAGATGCTTTTTTGTGTAATATTTTTTGGGAGGTCATCAACATGGCCGTGTGTAAGCACTGTTATGTCTGCCTTTTGGATATTTTTAGCAAGATCATGTGCAAGGTTTTTACTAGCTTCATCCCACGGTTCTTGGAGTGGGCGAGAGATGTAAAGTATTTTTTTTTCTGTAGTCGTTTCAAGATGTGAATCTGTTGCTGTTGACATTTTTATCGAATGGTAGTATTTTAATTCTATCTTGAAGTAGTATTCAATAGCAGTATTATATCAGTTTTTACTGCATTTGTGTTACTTTTTTGGCATACAATGTGTCGGTTTGATGGGGGAGTCTTTATGTCTATAGTTGCCGAAGGTGAACGAATGCGTGAAGATGAATTTGCGCGACAGATTTACAATGGTTTCTTGGCGTGTTTGCGAAGTGGTTGTATTGTCGAGGAATTTCCTCATGTGTCTCAGTTTTTTTGTAATATTGCTGGTAGTGAATTTACATTGCGACGGTCACGTAGTGATGGAGCTCAATTTGTGACCTACCGATATTTGTGGGATAAGCTCACGCATGAGATTCAAGCTACAGTTGTGCATGATATATGGATTGCTAATAAACGTATGACTCTGCATAGAGGTCTCGCGTTGCAATTAGTGATTCCTCGCCAACTCGTGATTGATGAATACTCCCAAGTAATTTCTTTGCATTTTGGGTATCTTCCACATTTAGAGGTGTGGAAGTTTTTCCCAGATGATAATCAGGATTTGGAGAAATTTGAAGACATATTGCGCGAAACTGCAGTAATTGCAGGACAATAATGATTTGGAAAATAGGAGGGAGGTGTTGCCGTGATGCGGTAGCACCTTATTTGTTTAGTGTCTTCGTTTGCTTGCCTAAGGTTACTGTTACTTCTGCTGGGGCTACCTGCGGAATTGATATCTGTCTCGAGGATCCTTTGGGTATGTTAATGATTTTTGGATCACTTGTGGTATTTTGATCAGTAATTTCATAGGAAAATTCGTGATTATCAGCGAAGTTTTCTATGACAAAGTTCATACTATCGTTTGTCGGTGATGGGTCTATAAATGAGATAGCCCACCAGTCTTTTCCATCCGCATAGTCGCTTTGTTTGCGTTCTGTCCACGCTAAAGAGCTCATTGTGATGATAAGTGCTAGAGAACAAAATAGTATTAATTTTTTTTGATGATTCATAATTTATCTACGATAAAATGTACTTAATTCGTTATTTTCATAAATTTTTATGAAATCATTATTCTTAATAAATTGACCTGCGTCTTGTTCGGAATTCACAGTAATGAGGACGATATTGAGATTGTCGAAGCACTGTTTAGCTAGATCGCTTGCGGGCTTTGAGATCATTTCTCTTGTGCAGTGCTCGCGTCTCGGTTTGGATTCGTAGCGGGCAAAGAACCCTCGAGAGAGCGGGTTGCTATAATCAGAATTCCCGTTTGCCATAAATACTTTCATCCACGAATCTGCTTCTATGTAGTTATGGTCTTTGAGTGACCATGAATCTTTTGGGGCATGGTCTTTTAGGTATAGTGCATTATGAAAAGTTTGCACAGCTTGTTGGGTTTCTGGGACAGCCTTTAGAGATCGTGTGTTATCACTCGTGCCATCTAGGACAATGATTGAAAAAAGAAATATGGCTGTTGGGATGGTTAATGTGCTTGGTAGGGTAGAGGATTTTTGTCTTAAATGGTATATGATCCATGCAAGGAAAAATCCAGCTGTAATCGCTAGAGGAAAGATAATGTACGTAGCAATGCGAGTAGAGAGGATGTTGACCTTCAAGATGGATGGTTCTAGTGACATGGTTAGTAAAACAAGTGTCCACGCAATTATCAATGCGTATGCATAAGTGCCAATGAAATTTTGTTTTGTATTTTCACCAATGCTGAGATTTTTGACGTGTTTCTGAACAAAGGCTACTCTGCTGAAGATTACTGTAAAAATCACGAGCCCACTAATACCATAGAGAAAACGAATCATGCCACTACTGTTTATCAGTTGCCATAGTGGGATGCCTACTCGCGTAGATTTGCTTGGAGATCCTAGCGAGCTACTGATTGTCTGTGGGTCAAGGTAGCTAGGGATGTGTATGAAGAATATGAACATGATTATAGAAGCAAGTACTATCAGCATCCACCAATTGAGAAGATGCAGCCAGAGCTTTATATGTGATACAATTTCACGAATATTGAGCAGGCAAAAGGTGATTATCCAAGTTATGAGGATGTAGCCAAAGATAAACATACTGAGATGGTGGGTATATAGAAGTGTTGTTGCTAATATAATGCCCAGCAGAAAGAATGTGCGGTTCTTTTCTTCTAGGGATCGCACGAAGAAGTATAGTGTACTCGCAATTAACATGTTACCGAGGATATTGCCAACAACGCCGCCACTTACGAATTTTGCTTGCGCTCCGCTAATTGCGTAAAGTATTCCAATTGTTACCAAGACAAAAATTGCTGCAATTTGTCCGTAAGGAAGATGTTTGAATATTCTGGAGCTGAGTATGAATATGGTGCCAATGCTAACCATATGAATTAAAAATAAGATGAGAGACGGCATTGCACTAATAACAGAAATTCCTGATAACAAGGCAATAGCAGCAAAGATGATATGCTCACCAATGATGAAGTCAGGAATTTGTTGTACGCCGATGAACTTTGCTGCCGAGGTAGAGGCCTCGTCCGGGTTGTCTGGCTCGACGATGACTTTGCTGTAGGGGACGATCTCACCTGTTGTCACAATTCTTTGCACCCAATACATATGATGTCCAAGGTCTGTAGAAGTAGGAAAGATGGTATTGACAAGGTAAGCTCCCTTTGTGAGGCACATTATTGCGACTATGCAACCGATTACTACGCAATGTTTTTTTGATAATTTTTTGGTGTTGTTTGTTTGCGATGAGTCAGTGACAAACTTCCTTTTAGTCAATTGACTACCTGCAATAATGATCAGACTTACTGTTATTAGTAAGATGAATGTAGACGCTCTCGTAATCGGAACGTTTGCGTAGGCTGCGCACAGCAGGGTGAATGTTGTAATAGTAAAGCTAATTGGGATCGCAAGAATGGATCTTTCAATCATTGTTAGAGCATTTTTTGAGACAAAAAAGTGTAGCACAAAATATCCTGGTGCTATCAGTGTAAGGATTATGGCTAGGTAGAATAAAAATTGTTCGAAGAAGAATTGCGTCATTTCGTTATTATAGCATTTTCATACATTCTGAAGACAAACCATTCAGTGAAGGATGTTGTCATATTTTTTGGCAATTTTCTCCCAACTGTAGTTTTGTATTGTGTATTTTCTAGCTTTTTGTCCGAATGCTTTACGATTAAAGTCATCCGCGAGAAGCTCTTGAATTTTTTGCTTCCAGGTTTGCTTATCCTCATGGGGGACGAGAAATCCATTGCGTCCATCGATTATCGCATCTTTGAGTCCCTGGAAATCTGAAGCTATTACCGTGCAACCTGAGGCTGCCGCTTCTATTGCATTGATCCCGAAGCCTTCCGTGGAGCCTCGTACGTGAATATTTGGAGAGATATAGAGATCTGCTGTTTTATAGAGCATTTTGATGTCATGCCATGGAAGATTCGTAAGTAAAAATGCTCTGCCATCTAAATTATTTTTGCTTATAGCTTTTGTTGCTTGGTGGTGGGCATCACTGTCACCAAGGGTGTTTCCTACTGTGCCACCCGCAGCTATAAAGACCGTGTCCTGATCTAGAGTTGGCAGGACATTGCTCAGAAACCATGGGACTCCTTTGTGTGGTACAAAGCGTCCAATGCGAAGAATTACCTTTTTATTTTTGAGTGATTGGCCTATTAATTTTTCAAGGTCGGATTTAGAGAATTCATCGTTGAATTCATCTTGATCGTAACCATTAGGGATGAAAATACATTTCTCTCTGTCAACCCCGACTTTAACAGCTTCGTCAATCGTATAGTTGCCAACCATAATTAGTTTGTCGAGTTTTTTGAGTGCAGGAATGTTAAATGCACGATAAATTTTACCCATCAATGATTGTTTGTGCGCGTAAGTGATGTCAAGACCATGAATGATTGAGATGTACTGTACTTTTGGAAAAATTTTCTTACAAATTGCTGCTAGTGGTGATAGCACACCATCCCCTAGGAGGATACTGTCGTATCTCCTGGCTGTGAATAGGAGCTTTATGGTGGCAAAGGGAAGGAATATAGGCAGGAATTTTTTCCCCCTGGTGTTGATGATGGTGTTGACATCACGGATTTCTCCTAAAGCATTTAGAATGCCTGCATTTTGATTTTCGATGCCTCCAGTGATGGGTGGAAATGCGCGTGAAATAAATAAGGTTTTTTTCGCCATGGAGGTTTTTGATCTATTTTTTGTATTTTTCACTGCGCATGAGATAAAGTGCTTCCTCTGTTATTTTTCGAGAGTTCTTGATCATATCAGCGATGAGTGAAAAAATGACAAATTGCGCTCCGACGACAAAAAATGCAATTGATCCAATGAGGGAGTTTCGATGTGGTGTGACTTCCATCTCAGGAAGATACTTGTAGAGAAATACGCAAAATGATGCCAAAGAGAGAAAAATGAGAAATAATCCAGGGAAGCCAAAGAATTTTAGTGGCCTTATGTCACGGAATGCGCGAATGATTACACGCATTGAATTATTAACATAATTCCAAATAGTTTTTACAACACGCGATTTTCTGCTAGAGAAGTATTGGACGCGCACAGGGACCCAAACCAGACGAAGTTCTTTGCCGATGGCATCTATAATTGTTTCTTGTGTGTAAGTGAATCCTGCTGGATCGTTTAGCCTGAGCAGCGCTTCTCGATTGTGTGCTCGAAACCCGCATGTCAAATCTGTAACAGGGTAACCTACCGCACTTCGCACAAACCATGCTGCGAGACGGTTTAGCTTATCCTTGAGAAAGGGAATGTCTTTTGCGTCTGTGCCTGAAAATCGATCAGCAAGAACCATGTCTGCTTTGTCGTTGAGAATTGGAGTAATGAGTTTTGATATGTCTTGCGGGTTGAACTGTCCATCTGCGTCGATGTTGACGAGAATATCTGCTTTATTTTCAAGTGCACTCTTTCGCATGGTATGGAACATTTTGCCGAGCCCTCGGTTCGTTGGATGTGTAATGACGATATCTGCACCTGCATCACGAGAAGCTTGCGCTGTATCGTCTGTTGACCCATCGTTTATTACCTGAATAAGGACATCTGTGATGCCTTCGTATGAGCGAGGAATTTTTTTTATAGTAGTTGCGATTTTATCTACTTCGTTGTAGGCGGGCATGTTTATAATCATGCGCATAGAGAGCAATATAAGGGAATAATATGGGTAGTGAAATATTATTACAATACACTATATGTTTGATTTTGGCAATTTTTTAGCCCGGTATGTTTTGCGAAGAATTTCGCTACATACCGGGCTATTTTGTGGGTGTTACCAC
>CALHMM010000035.1 GCA_938034715.1 Minisyncoccota bacterium | reverse complement strand
CGAAGTTTCTTTCCTTTTGTTTCAAATACCTTGCTGTCCATCATGATGAGTGCCTCGGGATCCATACCTGATAAATCAGATTTTGCAGCAAACATACCTTCGGCCAGCTCGTGAAGGTTGACATCAGCAATCTCAGCAAGTGAATGCGCAATCGCTTTGTCCTCATCTGTTGTCGTCGGGCTACGAAACTCGAGAGTATCTGAAAGAACGCCTGCGAGCATAATACCAGCGATCTCCTTTGGAATAGGATGAAGCTCAGGATTGAGATATGTATAGATCAGTGAGGCAGTGGATGCCATCGGTCGCAAAGTGATTGTAATTGGGTTGGGTGTTTCGATGCCACCGACAAGTTTATGGTGATCTATGATCTCGATAAGTTCAGCATCCTTCATGTCGTCTGGCAACTCGTGCATGTTGTTAGTGTCCACTACCACAACTTTATCCTCTGCCGACAGAGCTCCAAGAGTCTCAGGAGTGTCTACGCCAAATTTTTCTAGAACAAACTGCGTTTCACGATTCAGCTCTCCGAGTACATAGGGTGTAGCAGGTTCACCTTTGATTTCCCGATAATACCAAGCGTAAGCTATTGCGCTGACAGTTGCATCTGTATCTGGAACTTTATGTCCAAAAATCTTAATCATAAAAATATATTAGAGAAGTATTTAACATGCCTAGTATAGCGTAACTAAATACAACAATCAATAAATATAATTAAATATAGATAAATAGAAATCAGGTATTGTAATTGCCAAAGATAAATACCCCAATGCAAAAGTGGAGGAAACCACATCATCCAATAGAGGTATGTACAAAAACACAAATATCTGTTAATGTACACTCATAATCATTCAACTACACCAGTATGGGAGAGCTATTGGGATTGGTAGTATTTGTACTCATCGCTTTTGCACTGTACTCAATGATCTTCATTGTTAGAGGTAAGACAGCAGCGATTATCGAAACATTTGGTCGGCCAAGCACGTCAGCAGCTTTGCCAGGTCTGAGATTTAAAGCGCCATGGCCTATTCAATTAGTTGTGGGTCGTGTGAACCTCCAGCAACAAGAAATTGGGGCTGATGTATCGATTAAAACACTGGATAATGCTTTCATGACTTTACCTGTGAAAGTGCAATATAGGGCAAGCGATGAACCTAGTGGAGCTGTAAAAGCATTCTATGAGTTAGAAAACCCAGAGCAGCAGATCATTTCCTATGTGCTAAACAACGTCAGGCAGACAGCATCAGGACTCGATATGACAGATCTCTATAACAACCGTGACACCATGGAAAGTCAGGTGCAGGGAGCTTTAAGTGAGCGATTTGCACGATTCGGGTACATCATTGAAAATGTTCTCGTAGATGAACCACAGCCAAGCCAAGAAGTTCGCGATGCTTTCAATAGAGTAATAGCTTCAGAAAGACTCAAGGAAGCAGCAAGTAATGAGGCAGAGGCAGAACGGATCAGACTCGTTGGAGCTGCAAAAGCAGAGGCTGAGAGTAAAACCCTCCAAGGTCAAGGAATCTCAAGTATGCGTGAGGCCATAGCTAAAGGACTAGAAGAAGCAATGGGCACGATGAAAAATGCGGGGCTTTCAGTAAATGAGTCTGTTGAGCTACTTAATGAAACAAATAGACTCGACACAATTACAACAGCAGCAGCTCATGGCAACTTGATACTGATGGATGCAAAAAATCCAGACTATGCACGCACGATAGCAGGAGTAAATGCTGCAGGGTCAGCAGGTGGCAAGTAAAGCGACAAGTAAAGTACGGGCACAATTACAAAAAAACAGGGCACAAACCCTGTTTTTTGATACTTGAATCTACAAAACTATTTCTTTTTTCTGAGGCATGGAGCACACTTGCATCCTGCTTTAGCAATGATATCTTCCACGTACTCTTTGCCATAGTCAAATGTCAGTTCTTCACCTGGCTCAATGGATCGTATTGCTTGAAAAATAATTTTCTTGTCATCCTCGATGATGGCTTCTATATTTGGATCACACGAATGATTGATATAGCGAGCTGTATTTGCGCGGTCTTTACCATCTACAACCCATTTCTCATTCAGAGTAAAGAGATACTTGCCACCACGACGGTCTGCTTCATCATGTGTAATTTTCTCACCCTTATACTGAATAATAAAATCCTCATTCTCAAAAGCAATCCCGGCAAAAAGGCCCAATCCCGCACTTGAGCGCTTTACTACAAAGTCTGGATGTGTAGGGGATGATTTTTTTGGCATGATAGTTTCTAGGAGATAATAGCATCTATTATAGTCTAGATCGAGACTTTTGCGAAATACCGATTATTGTTTGACTATGACAAATATTCACAAGAAGGGCATTGATCGTAAGCAAATTAAAATCAATACAAATTCTATGAAATTTTATCGAGAAGATTTGTAAAATGATCTGGAAGGAGTGATTCAAATTCATGCTTTTCTCCATCAAGTTCGAATGAAAGTTTCTTGGCATGGAGATAGAAAGTAGTAAAGTCATCCTCAGGGAGAGTTTTGAAAAGTTTCTTATTCAAGAGCTTCTCATTTTTTCGTTCATACTTTACATCACCGATGATACCTCGGCCAATATGAGCAAGATGCACACGGATCTGGTGCATCCTACCAGTGTGGGGACGCACTTCCAAATGAGAGATCATCACTTCTCTATCTCCTGGATTTTTAATTTTGATAAGGTCGCTCACGCCATGCGTAGACAATGTTTTATACGCCGTCACTGCTTCTTTTGCGCCATCAGTAAACTTACCAAAAGCTACTTTCTGCTTGGTATAGCCTACAGCACGACCAATAGGCATATCGATTGTACCATCGAGATCCTTTGGTTCACCCCAGACAAGTGTATGGTAAACTTTTACAACTTCACGGTTGGCAAAGGCGCTTTTCAGAGCATCAAAAGTTTTTTGGTTCTTTGCAACTACCATAAGTCCTGATGTGTACTTATCGAGGCGACTCATGATACCTGGACGCATCTGCGGAGCATTGGGATTTTCAGGATCGATGTCTCCGACGTGCGACATCGCAGGGTAGTGTGCGATCAGAGCATTGGCAATCGTAGCCCTTTTTTCCACACTGCTGGGATGTACTTGGATGCCGCGCGGTTTGTTTAGTACGATAAAATCATCTGTCTCCTTAACGATGTCAAGTATGATTTCAGAGTTGGGAATGAGTTCCGGGGTTTCAATGGCGATCTCTCCTACACGGACAACATCGCCAACCTTTAGCCTGTAGCTAGGTTTCACAGGCTTATTATTGCACGTTGCAGTGCCATCCTTGAGTGCACGAACCATATCACCACGTGTAAAGTCCGTCATCGCATCAGCAAGGCAAGCATCGATGCGTTTACCGGCGTGGTCTGAAGTAATATCAAAAATTGTCATTGAAGTATATTTTAAGAGTAAACAAAGACTACCACAAAAAATGAAATATGTCTAGAACAGAAAAGAGAGATTTAGTATAATGAAGATATGAAAAAATCTCGAGAAATACAAATAAAAAAGGAAGTAATGCGCACTGCAATCAGAAAACGTGCTCGTTCCTTCTGTTTACCAAAGGACGAAAGTGCAATAGCTAAAAAAATTCTCCTAGACAAATCTTTACAGGAAGCATCGTCAGTTTTCACATACATCTCATATAACAAAGAAGTGCCAACCCTCAAACTCATAGAGTCGCTCTTAGCAATAGGGAAAGAAGTGTATGTCCCAAAGATCATAAAGGGTCACATACAGGCAGTACGCATCAGAGGACTTTCAGAGATCCGTACCAATTCAAGAGGTCTAAAGCAACCAGTTAACAGCGATGTTTTCACAGGGAAAATCAATTGCAGCATCACTCCTGGGCAAGGTTTTGATAAAGCCAAAAGAAGACTTGGACAAGGTGGTGGGTACTACGATAAGTTTTTTGAAGTATATAAAAACGCTAACAAAGAGACACCTTATACAATCGGTATGTGTTGGCAGTGGCAGGTCGTACCTAGCGTACCCACCACGTCCCACGACATCCGCATGGACCAAATAATGGTTTTCCCAAGTAGTTAGTACTTTACAGGAGTAGACACAAAAGGCTATGATAGAAAAATACTAATATTATTTTATGTCAAAACCACAGTCAACCAAACCTCTTAGCGGCTTCCCTGAATACCTACCAGGCGAACAAATAGTGTTCAATCGTATGATCTCTATCATCCGCTCAAATTTTGAGCTTTATGGATTTGCACCAATCGAAACGCCTGCAGTTGAGAGAAGGCAGACTCTCACATCCAAAGGTGGAGATGAAAAAGAAATCTATGCACTACAAAGACTGCATGCTGGCGAAGATGAAGATGCTTCTACAGAGATGGCATTACACTTTGATCTGACAGTACCGCTCGCACGCTATGTGAGTATGCATCAAAACGACCTGACCTTTCCATTTAAGCGGTACCAGATCCAGAAAGTGTGGCGAGGTGAGCGACCACAAGCGGGGCGCTACAGGGAATTCTATCAATGTGACATCGACATTATCGGGCGGGAAAAACTGTCAATAGAAAACGATGCAGAGATGCCTGCAGTGATCTACAAAATCTTTCGGGAAATGGAAATTGGTGAATTCACTATATCAATGAACAATCGAAAGTTCATTACAGGGTATCTGCAAAGCCTTGGTATAAAAACGAGCGATATCCCAGAAGTTCTTCATGTCATAGACAAAAGAGATAAAGTAGGCATACAACAAATGGTTACAGACCTCTCCGCCTACTTGTCAAAGGAAGTCGCGCAAGATCTCGGTAAGTTTCTGGTACCACAACAAGACCCAGAGAAAGCTCTGGAGTTCTTTGCAACTAAAGGTGATGAGATTAATGATCTAGTCGGACAAGGAGCACGTGAGATTCTTGCGACATTACGCAGCATCAAAAAACACGGCGTCCCTGCTGCGTATATCATGCTCGACCTCGGGATTGTGCGGGGGCTTGATTACTATACAGGAACAGTCTATGAAACACAGCTGGCCATGTATCCAGAACTTGGCAGCGTCTGTTCAGGTGGACGCTATGAAAATCTCGCGAGCACTTTTTCTAACACTGCACTTCCAGGTGTCGGGATTTCTATTGGCTTGTCACGAATCATGACATACTTATTTGACCAGGGTGCATTTGAAACGAAGAATAGTTCACCAAGTCACGTGCTCGTAACAACAATGGACGACACATTTATAGAAGACTATCGATCGATTACAGCTCTCCTGCGAAACAACTTCATTCCTACCGAAATGTATGCTGAAGAGGGGAAATTTGAGAAGCAATTAAAATACGCACATTCCAAAGGAATACGCCATGTCATCATAATGGGCGAAGATGAAAAAAAAGAGGATAAAGTGCTGATCAAAGATCTAGAAAGCGGACAGCAACAGCAAGTAAAAATATCTGAAATCACGACGTACTTCCTTGAAAAATAAGAATATTAGTAGAAACTTATCACAATCAATTGAAAGTTGATCTGTTTGATAGTGTATAATAAGTTTACGACCATACGGAAACTTATCGAGATCATGGCCTTGAAAAATAAAGAAAGAGATATCGCAACAGCATTTCCATATTCTCGCGAGTCTGCGGGTCTCTTTGCTGAAGGTACTAAGGTAATAGTACAAGAATTATCTAATGGATGGAGGGTATCTCCAAAACCATCAGCACAATCATGTACGAGGAGAGATGAGGATCAGCAATGGCACCATGAGGAAGATC
>CALHMM010000034.1 GCA_938034715.1 Minisyncoccota bacterium | reverse complement strand
ACACGACGCTTTGCAACTTTTCTTTTTGCAACTTTACGTTTTGTAGTTTTCTTTGCTACACGACGCTTTGCAACTTTTCTTTTTGCAACTTTACGTTTTGTAGTTTTCTTTGCTACACGACGCTTTGCAACTTTTCTTTTTGCAACTTTACGTTTTGTAGTTTTCTTTTTTGCTGCCATGAGAACTTCACCTTCCTTTCTATTTATATTTTATATTCGCATTCCTTTTTTTCAAACGCTACAAAACAATTTTTGTTTTGTATATTAATTATAAAGTTTTTTTTACGTTAGTACAACACTTTTTGAATATTTTATGCACAGGTCACTGCAAATGTTTCGAAGGTTTTTTGTTTAAATATTCCTTTAACGAATTCTTTTGAGACTTCCTTTAGTATAGTCGTAAATTTTTGAAGGACTTGCTTCTAGTTTTTTGCCATGTGATATGTATAGACCTACCTTAGTTGTAAAGTATTTTCGTGCTTGAGTTACAGTTGTTGCTGGGTCCTCTCCTTGTGTGTTAGCACTTGGCGCAAGCAGAGGTCCTGTTATTTTTAGAAGCATTTTTAGTTCTCGTCCCCTCTTAGTTCGTGTTGAAGGAACACGAAATGCCAACGACCCTTTTCCTCTGTGCAGATAAGTATTTTTTTTACTACTTGACTCGAGAATGATTGTGGTAGGTTCACATTTTTTTGACCACAATTCTTGAAGCTCCTTATGTTTTTGGTCGCTAATATTTATACTGAAATCACTTAAGCCTTGAATGGATTCAATTAGTATAATGCAGGGCTTGTCAGTATCTCTTTTACGCATCGCGTAGAGCTTTCTTACGGCTTCTCTATTAGTTGCGCTGCAAAATATGCCATAAATCGTGTCAGATGGAAGAACTACTATACCACCTTTTGTCAGAATTTCTTGTGCCTGTTTGTATTTCTTATTTAACATTTGAGTGTTCTAGAATTTCCTTATGTCTGAAGCAGTCAATTGTGTGATCATTTGTCAGACCCACCGCCTGCATGTAAGCGTAGACTATTGTAGGACCTACAAATGTGAAGTTTCTTCTCTTTAAATCATTTGATATCTTTGTTGATAATGTAGTCGCTACTGGAACATCGGATTGATTGATGTATGACTTGTTTATCTGACTATTTTTAGTGAATTTCCATAAGTACGATGCGAAACTACCGTATTCTTGTTGAACGGCAATGAATGCGCGTGCATTTTTTCGTACGCTAAATATCTTGAGTTTATTCCTGACGATGGATGCGTCATCCAATTTTTGCTCCAGATCACTATCTGCAAACTCAGCAATTTTGTGTGGATCAAAGTCTGCAAAATTTTTTTTGTAACCGTCACGTTTGGAGAGAATTGTTGCCCAAGACAATCCTGCTTGAGCACCTTCTAGTACAAGAGACTCAAAAAGTTCCCTGTCTTCATGTACAGGAACACCCCACTGTGTGTCGTGGTACTCAGTATATTTTTCATTTACTCCGTGACTCCATTTGCACCTTATTTTCTCCATCTTGTTGTGTTTATCCCTGTCATTGCACTTGAATGCTATGGACTGATTCGTTTCTCTTGTTCTGCTTATGATTTTTGCAGTTGTATAAATGTTGTTGCTATACTTATCATACTACATTGCTACCTCCCTTGTCTGTTGATGATACTTGGAGTTCTATACAAAAACCCCGCCTTTGCGGGGTTTTTGAAATAGAATTGCTGACTATCGCTTGCTCCATTGCGGGCTTCGGCGAGCCTTTCGCAACCCTGGTTTCTTCCTCTCTACAACTCGCGAATCTCTTGTAAGGAGTCCTTCTGATTTGAGGATTGGTCGCAAGCCTTCATCCATTTTGACGAGAGCACGTGCAATTCCTAATCTTATAGCTTGGGCTTGTCCAGAAATACCTCCACCACGGACTAACACGCTGACTCCCAATCGTCCTTCAGTGCCACTTATCCGAAGAGACTCTAAGAAGATATCCCACTCATTTGACGTAGGAAAATAATCCTTCATTAATTTTTCATTGACGACATACGCCTTCTCATCAGCTCCCTCGTATTTATATACACGTACCTGTGCTACGGCAGACTTTCGTCTTCCTACTGCATAAAAGTATTCACCAGTAAACGACACCAGCTTAGTATTTACTTTCTTTTTAATTGACGAAGTCTTTACTTTTGATGTAGCGTTTTTAGTTGTGGTTTTGGTTGTCATACTAGGCTGATAGTTATTTCTTTAGCTGCGTTCGATCGATGTGGATTTGATACCCGTGCGTATCATCGTTTGCTACATGTAGCCTGCGTATCATCGCATTTGCCAGTTTATTTTTTGGCAACATCCCCTTTACAGCGTGCTCAATTATTTTTGTAGCATCTTTTTCTCGTTGATCTTTTACACTAATGCTTTTTAGTCCTCCAGCATACCCCGAATATCGATGATACAACTTATCCTGCTCTTTGTTTCCTGTAAGCACTACCTGAGCTGCATTTATTACAACAACATGACCGCCAGCATCTATGTGTGGCGTGAAGTCTACACGATCACGACCACTAAGAACAGTAGCAATTTCAGTCGCTAGTCTTCCTAGTACCTTACCTTTGGCATCGTATAAATAGGTTTGTCGATCCATAGTTTTGTGGTTTATGCTGCTTTTTTAGTAGTTTTCTTACTGGCTGCGGGTTGCTTCTTTTGTTTGGCTTGCTTGTCAACAAATTCTATCAGTGCCATTCTTGCTCCGTCACTTTTTCTTGGAGAAAGCTTTATAACTCTTGTGTAGCCACTTGTCCTTGAGCCAAATCTATCCATCATAGTATGTGAGAGTTTTTTGATCGCTACTAGCGGCATATCTCCCTCCAACTTTCTTAGAATTTCCATCTGCGGATTTTTTGATTTGTTTGCCCTTTTTGCCCTGGTGATCATCCTGTCAATGACGGTTTTAAGCTCCTTAGCCTTAGCTTCGGTGGTTTCCATTCGCTCGCGCAGAACAAGAGATCCAATCATTGTACGCTGCAAAGCTTTACGACCTGCTCGCTTTCTTCCAAATTGTCTTCCAGTTTTTTGATGTTTCATAGGTCTGTCTTATAAGTCTCGTTGACTTGATTTATCTTTTGTCGTGAGGAGAGCTATTGAGCTGTTTTTTCTTTGTCGCCTTGAGATAAAGCGCCAAATTGTTCGTTGAGGATCTCCACTGCATTCTCAAATGCTTGCTTGGAATCAATGCTTCCGTCAGTTTGAATCTCAAGAGTCACTTTTTCGTAGTCTGTTCTCTTTCCGACACGCATGTTCTCTACAATAAAGTTGACTCTTCGGATAGGCGTATAAACGGCGTCAATGGCAATAGCCCCGAGCTCTATCTCTTCTCTTTCTTGCTGCTCAACTGGCACATAGCCCATACCTTTTTCAATTGTTAGCTCCATATCAAGAGCTACCTTCTTGTCAGTAATATTGCAAATAACTTGCTTTTTGTCAACAATGTCAACATCAGAGCTTTTCTCGATGTCGTCCGTAGTCACAGGGCCTACTTCTGATTTTTTTATTCTGACTTTTACAGGCTCGTCAGAGTGGACAGCGAAGTGGAGGCCTTTGAGATTTAGAACTATTTGAACCACATCCTCTTGTATGCCATCTACAGCTGAGAATTCATGAGAAACTCCTTTTATTTTCACAGCTGTAACTGCTGATCCTTCAAGTGAGGAAAGTAGCACACGGCGTAATGCGTTTCCTAGAGTTGTGCCGTATCCTGGGTAGCAGCCGAGTACCTCGACAGTGCCCGTATGATCTTTACCATCTTTATATTCTACTTTTTTTGGTAGCGAGATTGTAGACATAATACTATTATTATTTTTAAGCGAAGCTTAGCTCTATTGATATAACTACTTTGAATAGAACTCAACGATTATTGATGCATCAATGTTTGCATCAAAGTGGTCCTTAGTTGGAAGACTTAACACTTTTGCAATCATTGTTTTTGAATCCATTTGCAACCAAGATGGGATATTCTTTTTTGCCTTGGTGTACTGCTCTTGGTTCTTAAAGTAGCCATTTCCTGCCTTATTTGGGTTTAAGCTTACTTCGTCTCCAATGCTAACCTCAAAAGATGGGATTGTTACTTTCTTCCCGTTTACATAGATCATTCCATGATTTACGATTTGACGCGATTGCGGTCTCGTGTTTCCAAGTCCGATCCTGTAGACGACATTATCTAATCTTTGTTCAAGTCGGGATAGGAGAAGATCTCCTGTAACACCTGGCTTATTCTTTACGTCGTCGTAGTGCTTTCGGAACTGTTTTTCTAGAACGCCGTACGTATATTTTGCTTTTTGCTTCATCAGGAGCTGCTTTCCATACTCACTGACATTTCTTGCAAACTTCTTTCCATGCATGCCAGGTCCATACCCTTTGCTGGAAAGTATTTTGTCGTATTTATCGTTGCCATAAATGTTTTCGCCGAAGCGTCGACAGATTTTTGCTTTTGGTCCTCTGTGCCTTGCCATAGATTTTCGTAGAAATAAATAAGTGTGAGAGATTCAAATTATACGCGCCTCGGCTTTCTCTTTCGACAGCCATTGTGTGGGATTGGTGTTGTGTCCTTGATGAGAGAGATGTCAAAGCCATTTCCCGCAAGTGCCCGTATTGCGGCATCACGGCCACTTCCCACACCCTTTACGAAGACTTGTAGCTCTTTGACGTTGTGCTTTGCAACCTTCTCAACTACATTTGCGACTACTTGTGAGGCGGCGTATGGTGTGGATTTCTTTGCACCTTTAAAGCCGAGAAGTCCTGCACTTGCCCAACCAAGAGTTGCGCCATTTAGGTCAGTAATTGTAACAATCGTATTGTTGTATGTCGACTGAATCCGCGCTTGTCCTTTTGTGACTTGGCGGTTTCCTCTCTTTTTTCGAGGAAGTGGTGCTACTGGCGTGCCACTTGGCGCTGTTGATACAGCGGACTCCTTGGGAGCTTCCTGTTTATTGTCGTTTGTCTCACTCATATTACTTATACTTGAATCTGAATAATGTGTTCTAGAAGGTCTCACGGACTCGTTGATTTCTTTTGGCTGGACTAGGTCTTACTTACGGAGATCTTTCCACTACCTGCTGTAAGCCTCTTATTGCCTCTTACTGTTCGATTGTTTGTTTTGGTTCTTTGTCCGCGCACTGGGAGTCCTTTGCTATGCCTTAAACCTCTGTAGCATCCTATCTCTACAAGTCTGCGAATGTTCATCTTGACAGTATGTCGCAGTTCACCTTCGACTGAGTAATCTTTCTCAATTTTGTCTCGGAGTTTTTTTGCATCGGCCTCAGTGATGTCCTTTGTTCTCGTGTTTGGGTCAATTCCAAGGTCACTAAGAATCTTTCTGCTTGTGCTACGCCCTAAACCAAAAACATACGTGAGTGAAATCTCAATACGTTTGTCATCTGGAATATTGATACCTGCAATACGAATCATGTGGTAAATGTTACTTTCTTATTGAAAACTAGCCTTGGCGTTGTTTATGTTTTGGATTTGAACAAATTACGTATACGCAGCGATTCCTCCTGACCACCTTGCATTGTTTACATATTTTCTTTACTGAAGCTCGAACTTTCATGATATTTACTTGAGAGAATAATTTCTAGAGATTGATGTTTAGCTAGAGCCTTTTTGTAATTCGGCCCTTTGTGAGGTCGTATGGGCTCATGTCTAGCACGACCCTGTCACCAAGGAGTAATCTAATGTAATGTACTCGCATTCGCCCAGAGATATGTGCAAACACTTCATGCTCATTATCTAGTTTGACTTTGAATGTCGCATTTGGCAGCATCTCCGTCACAACTCCTTCCATCGTAATTGTGTCTTTCTTTTTGGTCATAATTATTAGATTGTTTGGCAAAACAAAAAATTAAGAGGGGTTTTTTTGTGTCGTTCAATCCTTGATCCTGAAATCTGTGTAAAAACCTCTTTTTTGCTAACGCAATCTTTACTTGTAGTACCCATACTACCAGATGCAGTATTTCTGTCAAGTTCTTTTTGTTAACTCGTATCTAAATGTTGTTTTGACGGGAATTGATGAGTAAGTCACTTTGATTCAAGATTATTGGACGTTGTGTCATGCTTACTCTTGGGAGTCAGATTCCTTTACGTTGAGTGATGTCATCCATGCGTATCGAGAGAATTTTGACGAAAGAAAAGGTGGGTAGCTTCTCAGTGCTATCTCAGAAACGAATGGGTAATCGTTCTTGAGAATATCTTTAACCTCTTCTTGGTTTTTCCCTTTCATGTCGTCTTTGAATTTGTCATAATCAAAGTCTGAATTGCTTATTACAGAAACTTCACTCTCAAAAGACAGCTTTTCATCGTTAATATCCAATTTTATATTGCTATATTCGGTCTTGTTTTCAACTGATGATGGGTCTATATTACGCTTGGCTAGGATTGCATCGGTGATGATTTGATCGATATTCTGACTATCAAATACGTATGCTGTCACACTAGCATTTATAATGTACTGTGCCTCAGGTGCTGCAGTTCCAGGAGTTACCGCACTTTCTGATCGGGTAATTTCGTATGTTAGTGCTTGTGGCAGGAGAACTTCTGTTTCTCTGAGTAAAGCGCCAAGCTCTGCGGCAAGATATTCTGACAAACCTTGGGTTGATTGCTCTTCTAGATTTTTTATATCTTGCTCTGTAACAACTATTGCATTTTTCCCTGCTGAATTTCCGTCTGTCATGGGTTGGTCATTTTCAGCGTAGAAACTTGCAAATTTTTCCTTGTTGTTTTGAAACCCTGGGATTGTCCATCTGACAGAATCTATAGTACCAAGTGCACCTGCCTTATCCGCTTCAACACTCACTTCCACAACGCCAGGCTCAAGCTTATCATTTACTTTTTTCATGCCAGGGACTGTTGTTGCCTTTACCAACCTAAAAATATCTCCCTGGGGGGATTCAAACCTTGTGGTGGCGACTAAAGGCTGAGGACTCTCACTAAAAGTGTTATAAATTTTTAGTGTGCCGTAAGCCTTGCCAGCATCTACATCTTCTTTTCCAGTTGCAGGACTTTTTATTGTTCTGGTAATATCCTTTTGAATTGAGCGAAGAGGAATCATCCTCCTTTCTACTTCGACACTATCAAAAGAGGTCCTTGCTGTTAATGATAGTGTCTCCTTGAATTGATTATCCCCAAGCTTTACATCCACAACATTATATGGAAGAATCAGGAATCCAATCACAAAAGCTGCGCTGAGAAAGGCAAATAACCACCCAAATGTGTGTATTTTTCTTGGAGCTTCTGTGTTTGGAAGATCAATATTTTTATCAGAACTGACTTTTCCGACTTGTTTATGACCTGTTGCGGTGTTCCTTTTGCTTGGCCTCGGTCTGTAGTGCAGTTGCTGGTTGCTATTTAGTGTCGGCTCTACTGGCTTTTGTAGATTAGAGAATTGTGCTGACTCGTTGTTTATTTGCTCAACCTCCTGAGTGGAAATGGCTGTGTAGGCATTATCACTTTTAGGCTTTACTAATTCTCGCTTGGCCTCAACTTGAACCTCCTCTGGCCTTTGTACTGCTCGTTGGCGCATGACTTGTGTGGGAGCCTGCGGAGCAATGTCCATCCCTATAGGACGTTTAGCTCTGTGAATTTTCTCTTCGTACGAGCGCGTTACTGTCTCACCTGTTTCATCTTCGATATGATCTTCTGTCAGAGTGTAGTGCGATTCGTCTTGAACTAACTCATCGTCTGCTTGGAAAACGACTGGCTCTTCAATGTCTGTTTGTTGATGAGAATCTTGATTTGTAATTTCAGTATTTGAACTGCGTGTACGAGAATCTTCTTGCCACTGAGATAGTGGGATGGTAGCAATGCCAATTTTCTGTGCAAATGCTGACCCCTCTTCATCTTGTGTGACGATAACAATGTTTTTTTGTTGCTTCTTAGCTTCTCGCGCAAGAAGTCTTAAATTAATGATGCTTTGCAATAACAAGGAATGTTGTGGCACCACAAGAGCTACATTCTGCCTGTGGGCAACATGCAAACGGGAGATAATTGTTGTTACCTCCTCATCTGCTTCAATGTACAAATTGTATTGCTCACTGTTCATGTTAGGCTTTTAATTCTTTACTGCTCTTGGATTGATCGCATTGCCCTCCGCAATATTTGTGCTAGAACACGCTCTTCATCAACAACTCCTACTACCAGGTTCGCTAAGGCCAAAGGTGTTACATCTTGAGGAGAGCGTAATGTCTCAGTAGTATCTGTCATGTTTATGATATCACGAGGTTGCAAAAAGCTCACCTGGGGTGATTTCGAGAATGGAAGGTGTTTAACCCATTCTCCGCCAAGAAGGGCTTGTCGTAGTTCAGGCAGTGCGCTTCCGCCGCCACATAAGAATATCTGCGATGGCAAGAGATCATTTTCCGCAAATTCCGCTAATGATAGTTCTATGCCGCCAAGCCAAACCAATGCATCTTGCGCCACAATTTTGTGAACTCTATCAGCTTGCTCCTGCGTTAATTGACCTACCGAATACTTTTGTTTAATCTTTTCTGCTTCTTCTACACTTACACCAAGCTCATAAGAAAGTCTCTTCGTGAATGCACGACCTCCGATTGCAAACATCTTTGTGCCTTCTAGTCCCCCATTTCTTACAACAGCGACGTCTGTTGTGCCTCCACCGATGTCAATAAATATTCCACCAAAATCAGCGATGTTTTCGTGTCCAACAGAGGAAGAAACAGCATATGGTTCAGCAGCCACACTTATAATCTCAAGGTTTAAATCCCCTGCAATTGTGTGAATTGCGCCGAGGTGAATCATTGGTGCATAAGCATTAAAAATACCAATTGAAACTTTTTTCCCTTGAAAATTTAGCGGATTTGTAATTCTGTACCCATCTATTTTTACATCAACAATTGCAGCGTTGATTAGCCTTACGTCAACTTCATCCCCTAACTCCCAAACAATCTGCTCTTTAATTCTCTCGTAGGCCTTCCATTGTACTTTTTGTACAATGTTTTTAAGCTCCCCAAGATCAATCCGCTCATTTGGCTCTGGCCGCTCATAGTGAACTGTCGTTGTAGTTCCTTTCACAAGTTCTCCTGCAATGCCGATTACGACTTGTGTTACGCGTCCTACATTTGCTTGCTCTTGTGCAGTTTCAATAGCTGTCCGAGATGTTTCGATTACGCCTGAAATGTTTGAAATAGCTCCACTTTGCATGTTTCCAGATGCTTGAGGGATTCGAGCACTTCCGATAACGATGCCCTTCTTGGTTTTTTCATCAATAGAAAAAACCAGAGCTTTTACAACCTCTGTACCAATATCGAGAGAAAGATAGTATCCTCCACCGCGATTATTTGACTTTAATTTGGAAAAGATACCCATAGAGGAGAATTGGAAAATTGACTTTACTCACCAGATGCCAAGTATAGCGCATTAGCACTGGGCTACTTCGAATCTAGGAGCGAATTCATTTATTTCTTTGACTGAAAGTAATCCATTATGTCCGCCATAGTATCCTATGACATTATGGCTGTTTGCGCCACCCCAGCGCAAGCAATCTTCGAGACTATGATTTAGAATATGTCCAGCGATGAATCCGCTAGCAAATGAATCACCAGCACCTGTTGTGTCGACAATAGTTTGCGGTCTAGCGAGGATGCGAAGTCTTTCCTCGGGACTTCTTACCCATGCTCCCTGCGAACCTGCAGTAAGTACTATTATTGCTTGTTGTGAGGCTTGTTTTGCGAGAGATTCCAAAAGTGAAATTTCATCATCTAGCGCCTCATCATTATACCCTGTAGCGAGCTCTTGGACAATTAGTTTTGCTTCGGTCTTATTGACAAAGAGGATGCTTGTATGGTGAATAAGATCACAGACTGTACGTGGCTGCAACTGAATGTTTCGCATTCCAGGGTTGTATATTAGTTTTGTTTGACTCTTGGTAATTTCATTATGTATGGTTCCCATGTTTTGCTCAACCTGCTCTCCATACAATGAGCCAATAAATACATAGTCGGCATTTGAGAATACGTTTTTCTTTATTACTAAATTTTCTCCAACATCTCTGTTGACGAAAATTGTTCTCTCGCCTGTAGGGTTATGCACTAGAATCATTGATGAATCTGTGGCGCCGCCTTTTAGTTGTTCAATTAAGCTAGTATCAACGCCCTCGCCTGTGAGGTTGTCCACAATCCACCTTCCATCGGCATCATCACCTACTAGTCCACATGCCTTTGTTTGAAGTGAGAGCCTCTTTAGTCCCACGCTAACGTTGCACGCACATCCGCCAAGTTCTTGGAATCGATCTTCTATGTGCATCTTTGCACCATATCCAAATGCCCACTGTTTAGGAGTTTTTATCCCTGCTGATGCTTTTTGCACAACGCCGCCGCTTGTTGGCAAAAATATATCTTTTCCCATGGATCCTAGGCAGAGTATATTGATTTTTTCTGAATTTTTCATTTCGATAGTTTGGATTTTCAAGGGTTGGTGCTTTGGCAACGATTTATTTACTGCTAGTAATATCCCTCTCTATAGCTAGAAGTCGATTATACTTCACAAGTCTTTCCCCTCGCGAGAGCGACCCCGTTTTGATGTAGTCAGCTCGTGCTCCTACTGCTAGATCTGCAATGAAATCATCAACTGTTTCACCACTGCGATGTGACACAATGGTTTGCATGTTATTTTTTCTGGCGAGGGCCATGCAGCGTAGTGTTTCTGTCAGGGTACCGATTTGATTTGGTTTTATCAAAACCGCATTGCATGTTTTTTCCTTAATTGCTCGCTCTAATCGCTTGACGTTCGTCACTAGATGGTCATCACCGATAAGCATTGCCTTATCTCCAAGTCTCTTATTCATTTGCGTCCAGCCTTTCCAGTCATCTTCGTGCAGGCCATCTTCGATCGAGATAAGGTGCTTCTTTGCTATCCACAACTCGTAAACGGCAAATAGCTCACGTTCGGTCATTGCCTGGTCTTCTAATTCAAAAACGTAATGCGCACATTTGGCGTGGTAAAACGAGTTCGCTGCGGCATCTATCGCTATTCCTACATCTCTTCCCATTACATAACCGGCGTTTTCTGCGGCAGTTGCAATCTCATTGAGAGGGTCTTCATTGTTTGCAAGTCGAGGGGCAAAACCACCTTCATCACCAACAGCTGTTGTCATACCTGAATCTGAAAGTAGTTTTTTGAGTGCGTGGAAGATTTCTGATCCCGCTCTGTACTGCTCCTTGAAGCTTCCC
>CALHMM010000033.1 GCA_938034715.1 Minisyncoccota bacterium | reverse complement strand
GGCATAGATGTCATCCCACTTCTACCGACCACTAGACCGATTAAACCTGGATATTATGTAATCTCAGCGACACCACTACAAGAATCAATCTTTGCCCAAGGCGCTACATACAAAAACTCGTATCTCTGGACAAAAAACTTCCAACCAGTTGCTCAGATAGATGGTTCATTCCTGATTTTTTTTGTGCCGCAAAAATAATCAACTATAAAACAATACACAAACTCAAATAAAACCTTGCACTTGGACCGACCTTATGTTATAGTACACACACTTATAACAACTTTATCAAATAGCATTTGCTTTCTATGCGTAGACGATTTCGCCGAAAACCAACATCAACAGCTAGTAAAGTCCCACAAATGAGGGCTAATTTGCGCATTACAGCAAAACGGGTTGTTGTTGTTGATCAAAATGGTGAGCATCAGGGTGAAGTTGATATCCAACAAGCACGCACAATGGCAAACGAAGCAGGACTAGACCTCGTCGAAGTCTCTCCAAAAGCAAATCCCCCAGTTTGCAAAATCCTTGATTACGGAAAATTTCAATACATGCAAACAAAACAAGCACGCATTGCCCAAGCATCACAAAAAAGAGTTGAAACAAAAGGTGTACGACTTGGTCTCAGAACTGACAAACATGACTTGGAATTCAAAAAAAAGCAAACAGAGAAATTTCTCTCCAAAGGAAACAAGGTAAAGGCAGAAATCATCATGCGCGGACGTGAAAAAGCCTACCAAGACCTCGCCAGACAAAACCTCCAAGCATTTCTTGATATGATTGAAATTCCCTACAAAAAAGAAGAGGAAATCAAACGTTTCCCTGGCGGATTTAATACAATCATCGCCCCAGAGTAAAGCCAACATTCATACTTGACCGAAACAGCCAAATACTGTAGACTAATCAAACATGTTAAATTTTGCAGATATCTCTGTATTTATAAGATCCTACTATTATGCCAAAAATTAAGACACGAAAAGCGCTCGTCAAAAAAGTAAAGATTTCCAAAGGAGGAAAAGTGCGAAGGCGATCAACTGGTCAAAACCACTTCAATGCCAAAGAAACAGGTAGTGCTACACGTGCTAAACGCGCAGACAAACAACTTTTCAAAACAGATGAAAAAAACGTCAAAAAGGCATTGGTTGGCTAAAGAAAATCACTGCAGACATATAATTTATTGGTAAACATCCCTATGGCTCGAGTAAAACGCGGCGTAGCTGCAAACAAACGAAGAAAAAACCTCCTAAAGCTAGCAAAGGGCTTTAAATGGGGACGCTCAACACGATACCGCGCTGCAAAAGAAGCTATTCTCAAAGCAGGTAAATACGCCTACAGAGATAGGCGTACAAAAAAACGCACAATGCGCTCTCTCTGGATCGTGCGTCTCAACAATGGACTTCGACTCCACGGATCAAAGTACAGCACATTCATCAGTGCGATGAAGAAAGAAAACATCCAACTCGATCGCAAAGTACTCTCACAGATGGCAGTGGAAAATCCGGGTACATTTGAAACTTTAGTAAAAACAATCGACAAAAAATAAAAAAACACCCCTACGGGGTGTTTTTTATTGCTGATCTTCTGATTGTTTTTCGCTACGTTTAGCAATTACTTCTCTAATTAGCGAACCGAGGGTATAGAATGGTAACCATACCCAAAGCCATGTACCCAAGTTTCTTTCATAAATCGTATTGATATCTTTATAGCGATCATTAAGTGGATCCATAAGAATAATTTACTTTTTACTATGCTACGACTAGAAGAAATACCGATGTATAACTCCACACACATTTCCGAAACGAATCAGCACAAAGAGTCAAATACTGCGCAGTGATCATTTGTCGTAACCACCAGAAAAATCTCCTATCGTTTCTCAATAATAGCATACAATGCTATCCCTGCAGCCACAGACACATTAAGTGATTTTTTTGTGCCATACATTGGCAATTCAATTATAGCGTCACATTTTTCAAGAATATCATGATCAATACCCGTAGGTTCATGACCCAAAATAAGCGCAAGCGGAAACTCTGGCTCAAACATTCTATATGGCACACTTCGATCATCTTGCTCGAGAGCAACGACTTGCACATCATGTGACTTCATTGCAGAAATTACCTCTTCAATCGTATCATGACCAGACCAAGAAACTGTGTCCTGGGCTCCAAGTGCAATCTTTACAATACTTCTCTCTGGCTTTGTCATATACGGCATAGAGCCATCATGCGGACGCGGTGTATACCCAGTAAGATAGATGTGATCTACACCTGAAGCATCAGCGCTCCGAAAAATCGACCCAACATTGTGAGCACTTCTAATATTATGCAAAATAAGAGATAATTGCTTTACAACCATAGCAACGTTTAGTAAAAAATAAAAAATCCTTCCAGGGAACTATAGACTCTGATGTGTGACAGCCACACCAATCCTTCGAGCGCGAAGTGCTCTACGACATTTCTTATATTCTGGAATACACTCCTGCACAAGCGACCAAAAACGAGGACTATGATTCATTTCTTTTAGATGACAAAGCTCATGCACCACAACATAGTCTTGCAAAATCTCTGGCAGCACCAATAGATGGACATTAAAACTCAACGCTCCATTAGAACTACAACTCCCCCATCGTGACTTCTGGTTGCGAATAGTTACACGTTTAAATGAATAATTATAGTGACTATTATAAAGCTTTATTTTCTCATTAATTTTTGGGAGTAAAACCTTCTTAAGATTAGCGACAACCTTTGGATCAATGGTCAAGGTCCTTTGTAGTGCATGGTGAGCTGTATTCTCTTTAAGCCAAACTCTGTTGTGAATCAAAGCTTGCTCTATTTCCCGGATCGAAACACGTGGCGCTGCTGTCACAAGCAGTTCATCATCACGCACATGCATATTGATACGCTTTTGTCGACGATACCTCTTCAGTGTATAATCCAAATCTATTTCCGCTATATGTCTTTTTTCCATAACTGCTATTATACCGATTACAGCATATCCCTACAGATATTTAGAAATAATACCTCTGTATGTAGAAAAACTTTCTCGCCTGCGTAATGCTAGTGTATCACGATCTACTTCAATAAGCCCAAATTTAAAGTCATATCCACTATCCCACTCATAACAATCCATGAGGCTATGGTGAAAATACCCCATGATGTCCAGAGACTGTTTTTTTTGCCGCATAACTGCAACATGATCACTCAAAAGTTCTTGGCGATCAGCATCTTCTGTCCCAGGGTTCGACGGCTTTCCATTTTCCATGACATACAATGGCAAACCATATTTCGCTGCACTACGCAAAACGCAACCAAATCCGTGAGCAAAATGCCTCCAAACATCTGGGCTGTGCCAATCATTTGTGGTGTGCAGCCCCCACTTACCGTCCTTCTTCCCAAGATAAAAAGTATTGCTCGTGTAATAATTGATACCCAAATAATCACTTCGATCTCTCGTACGACGTACGACATAATGCACACGGAAATACGCACTAGCACACTCCATCAAGTACAAGATTTTATCTGAAATTACATTTGTACTATCTCGCGCTTGAATATCATTCCACAGATGCGTGCTGCCTACAGACGCTTGTGGATAGACTTTCTTCCAATGATCATACGTGTCCCGATGTATGCCAATCAAGTTTCTTACTGTGCGATAGGCATCGATGACACTGCTGCGAAATGGTGGTCTCTGTCCACGCAAATATCCGGTGCCTACATAGACCATAGGCTCATTCAGTATTACTACAACATCAACAACATCACCTAACTCAGCGCAAACCCTTTCCATAAAAACTGCAAATTTCTCACGCGCCCTGGGATGCTTCATCCCATACCTCGTAGCAAACCATATAGGCAAACTCCAATGAAAAAGTCCCAAAACAACATGGATATCTCTACGCTTCAAATCCAGGAAAATTTTCCTGTAATGCTGTAATGCAAAATCGTCGAAAACACCCTCTTCTGGCTCAATGCGAGCCCACTCTACACTGACACGTAAAGCATTGCAGCCCAATGCCTCCACATGGTCATGATGCTCTACATACTGCGATAAATACTCATCACCGCTACCCACAGAAGGAACGTGACCACTACATGATGCATAATGCCAGTCATTACTTAGGCATGCGGCTTCGACCTGCGGCGCAATATGTGTCACACCCCACAAAAAAGGAGGTTCTTGAATATCATTTTTTATCATACTGGTTATTATACATGCAGTATTCACAAAACTAAACATCCGCCAAAATACTCATCACACACAATCAACAAATGTTATAATACCGATATAATCATCCTAAATGTCAGAAATAATGACTACTCTAGAAAAATTTCTCAGCCGCAGCAACCAAAGCAAAGAAATTCAAAAAATTATTCTAGCCTGCGCCACTAGCTCCAAAGAAATTTATAAAAATATTCGCTTAGTAGACACTGTAAAAGATAAAAGTCAAAATAGCTCTGGCGACAACCAATCACCTCTTGACATCTCATCTGATGGACTATTTATCAAACATCTCACACAAACAAATCTCGTAAAAACTATAGCTAGCGAAGAGCAGCAAGACCTCATCCAAATCACTTCATCTACCCAAGAGTACTTCGTTGCTTACGATCCATACGATGGAGGTGGCGTTGGAGATGTCAATATGACATTTGGATCAATTATTGGGCTATGGAGCAAAAACCCAATCGGCAAAGAAGTTGGTGATGGACTCATCGCAGGATGCTACGCACTACATGGCCCACGCTGTACATTTGTTATAAGTTTTGGCGAAGCTCCTACCATTTTCGAGTATGATCAAAAACAAGACGTTTTTATAATGCTACGTGAAAATATAAAAATCACCCCAACAACAAAGCATTTCTCACCCGGGAACGTCGCCAATGCAAAAAACGATCCTAAGTATTTAAATCTGCTGCAACACTGGATTTCAAGTGGATATAAATTACTGTACGCCGGCGCTCTAGTCACCGATATCAACCACATTCTCATGAAAGGCCAAGGCATATTCATCTATCCCTCAGATCAGAAACATCCAACTGGTAAATTACGACTACTCTACGAAGGTGGACCACTTGGACTACTGATAGAAGCAGCCTCCGGAAAAGCAACGACACAATCAGGACAGCGATTGCTAGACAAAAAAATTACGCACACTCATCAGCGCGAAACATTTCTCCTTGGATCATCACAAGAAGTAGATCAAGTCATACGTATCATGTCCGACAGTAAGTAGTAATTCATACACATCAGACAATTTCCATAAAAAAATCTGCTACGCAGATTTTTTTATAGAAATATTTAACAAAAGAGCGTTCTAGGACTTAAGGGCATCACGATACATCGTCACCGTATTAACCCAATTCCTCACACCTTCAGGTGAGTGACCTTCACATGATCGTCCACACTTCCACACAAGCATACTCTCTGGAGTTGTGCGCTTATACTCGTAAATAAGTTCATGCACACGTCTTCCCACAACCGTAACAGCATCTTCCGTGTCATCAAAACACGTATGTCCTCCACTACCCATACGTTCTCTCTTTGCCCGGAATCCCCAGTAATTAAGACAGTCCTGTCCATTGAGAACAGGTTTTCGCTTTCCCCATTGGCTCTCTTGCTTTGCCATAGCAATCATATAAATCGCTACTTCACGGTCGAGCTTCAAAATCTCATCAACCATATTTTCAATCGGATACCCAGCAACCATATCACGTACCTTGTTTTCAAATTCTGCTTTTTCGGCATCAATAACCTTCTGAGCCTCTGCCTCCTCCATTGCGATCTTTTGCTCATTTTGAGCTTCCTCCATTGCGATCTTTTGCTCTTGTTCCGCCTTTTTCTGTGCGGCAGCTGCTTGCTGTAATTCATTAGCAATGCGGACCGATTCACGTTCTTGTTGTTCTTGAATTTCTGCTTCTGAGTAAATTTTATCCTCTACAGGAAGTCTCTTGACATCCGTATTTTCTTCTCGTGCATCCATCACAAGTGTTGCAGCACTCTTTGACAAAACATCTTGCGTACTAGCAGTGTCCTCTGCTAACGCACTTTGACCGAGATTTTTGTAAATCATGCCCATTGTTATCATGCCAAAAACCATCGCACAGGCCATCGACATCTGCCACATGCGTACGGGTGACAAGTCCCACGTGCGTAATTTTGGCCCTTGGTGCAATTGTTCATGTAGTGATAAGTAGCTACTATTAAGCTTGATGTAAAATGATTCTGCCTTACTATATGTCATCTCATTTCGCGCATGCACACTGTCCATATACTTCCTCGCGTCGATGTATCTCTTTCCAAAAATCTGAGAAAACACGTTTTTCCCAGAAAGGTAGAGATTTGAATCCTCTGTTACGAAGTGAGCACTTCTATGACGATTACTTGATGCACCTCCAAGCATGGTCTGAGAAGCATGCTTTCGATTAAACATGACATCTTGAAAACCAAAAAGTGTCTGCTTTTTTGCAGAAACACCAAAGCTATCACAGAAAGATTTTTTCTGACTGATCTTAGGCCGTTTCCGCGGTTGCGACGGATAAGAATGAATTTGTTTGATGTCCATTTACAACAATTATAGCATAAAAATGAATCAATGCACCAGTAAATTGAGGTACGATTATGAGCAATAATCCACAGAAAAATGCAAGTGTTCTAGGACTTAAAAATCCTAGATTGTCTGAGATATAAAAGAAACGCTATGCTCAAAACCATCATAATAATACTAAGAATTTGCCCTATCGTGAGCATCCCCCAGACAAAGCCGATGTGTACATCTGGAGCTCTATAGAACTCAATCACAAATCGTGCGAAACCATACAGTCCCACATAAATTGCAGCTAGTGTGCCAGAACAAAAGCTACGATTGCGTAAAGTCCACAAAACAGCAAAAACAAGGAGTCCCTCGCCAAATGCTTCATAAATTTGCGAAGGGTGTCGCAAGGTCTCATCTCCGAAATACATCCCCCACGGCACAGTAGTAGCCCGACCAAAAAGCTCAAGATTAAAGAAATTACCCAAACGTCCAAAGAAATACCCCAACCCAATTGCAGGAACGACAAAGTCAGCAATGTCGATCGCTCGTAATCTATATTTTCGAGCTGTCCACCAAAATGCAATTGCCACGCCAACTGCACCCCCATGGTAACTCATCCCTGCAATACCAATCCATTCGCCTAATGATGGATCGTACGGAGAAATAATAAGCAGAGGATTCTTCACATAAAAGGAAAAATTGTAAAAAAGCACATATCCAATGCGCCCACCAAAAAGCGCACCGATGAGCGTGTTGAAAAAAAGGTCTTGCAAAAATTCTCCACCAAACTCTTTTTCTCCACGTCGCAATCTCCACAAACAAAGACCGAACACACTACCAAATGCCAAAAGCCACATAAAAGCATACCAATGAATTTGGATAGGACCGAGAGAAAGAGCCACAGGATTTATAGATTGTGGAAGGTTCTGCCACACAAGCCTCTCATTAATAGATTATTGATTGATCCTCATACATCCTCCACGACGACATGTCAGTATATCACAAACGAGCATCATCACTGATCGTCAGCTTTTTCTTGAGCGAACGTGCACCGCGACGTACCAAACTACGAATTTTCCCTTTTTCACTAAGCATTTGCGTGCGTAATTCACCTCGGATTTCTTCTGCACAAGCATTTACATCACTACTGCGAGCGCTCGCATAATAAACATGCGGACCGCTATTTGCTTGAATGCTCATATGAAAATCACCATTTTTTGTTTGATCCAATTCCACACGGGCCATATCGATACGCCGCACGTCCTCAAGTGTCGCAATACGTTGCTCTATGTATTGCTTGGTTGCATTACTTAGTGAATGAACATTTTTGTGATAATAACTGACATTCATATATCTTGTATAAACAAATTACAATTTCACACTCGCTAGCTCTCACATGATCTTATCAATTTAAATATCTGTAGCAGACTAGTACATCATGTGCACTGAAATTCTAAAACCCAACAAGTTGAACCTCTTCTGCGAGCTTGACACCATATTGATCTCTAACTCTTGTTTTAGCAAGAGAAGATAATTGCATCACTTGGTCTGAATTCCCCTCTCCGACATTAATAAAATAATTTGCATGCATTTCTCCTGCCTGAATATCTCCGATACGCTTATGACTAAGTCCAGCAAGATCCAAAAGCCACCCCGCAGGTACACGTCCTCCGCGAGATCGCACACCCTTGTCACGAAAAAACTCTTCCTGTAATTCTTCGCCAACCACAGGATTGATAAAAAATGAACCAGCGCTTCGTATACCTTGAATGTGCTTCTCTTCGCGCAGTGAAATTGTTTTTTCTATTTCTGCTGCGATCTCAGTCTCGTGAGACTTCGTAAGAGCAAATTTTGCTTCTAAGATCACATATTCACTATGCTCTTTGAAAAAACTATGTCGATAACCAAAATCACACATCGCCAAATCAAACTCAACTAGTTCCCCAGTAAGTGTATGGAGCACACGCGCAGATACAAAAACATCTTTAATCTCCTGCCCAAAAGCTCCAGCATTTCCACGCACTGCACCACCAACACTCCCTGGAATACCAGCCATACCACTAAAACCTCCGAGATCAGCACGAGCAGCTCGTCGCAAAAAATCCAGCAATCCTACACCTGCGCCGACAGTGACAACATCTTGGTCAATACCAAAAGTATCAATACCAATGTGTATAATCAGTCCATCGAAGCCACTATCAGAAAAAACAACATTACTTCCGCCACCAAGAACAAAAAATGCAACATTCTGCTCTTTGGCAAATTGCAGTAATTTCTTAAGATCTCCGCAGTCCATTGCATGACCGTAATACCTCGCTTGCCCACCAATGTCAAAAGTCGTCAACTCTTTCAGTGAAAAATTTTCTTTAATTTCCACAGCATTTTATAGCTAATTTTGAAATACCCTCTTCTGGCGCAATTATAACACACACGAAAAAAGAAACTGGAATATCAAATATGCAAAAAAGACGCCTACTATGCTATAATACGTCTACTGAAAAAATCACCCATGGAAAACACTAAGAAATCACCTACCAAAACACTTTACCGCAAATACCGGCCGCAGAAATTTGAAGACGTCATCGGTCAAGACCATATAGTCAAAACCCTCACAAACGCAATCAAATCAAACAGGCTAGGCCACGCATATCTTTTCACCGGACCGAGAGGCACAGGTAAGACAACTGTTGCTCGACTTTTCGCTGCAGCGATCAACTGTGAAAAAAGACCAGATTTTACTCCAGCAAAGAAAAACGTTTGTGAAGACTTCGCAACAGGCAAAGCGCTCGACCTCATAGAGATCGACGCAGCTAGTCATACAGGTGTAGAGAACATAAGAGATTTACGCGAAACAATCGTCCTAGCACCAAACGAGGCACCATTTAAGATCTACATCATCGACGAAGTGCACATGCTCTCAACCGGAGCCTTCAATGCCCTTCTGAAAACGCTTGAAGAGCCTCCTGCACATGCTGTTTTTATCCTTGCAACAACTGACGTTCACAAAGTCCCCGAAACGATCATCTCACGCTGCCAGAGATTTGATTTTATGCGTATGGGCATAAGCTCCATCACGACCAAAATCCAAAAAATTGCAAAAGCAGAGAAAATCACTCTCGATAAAGAAGCTGCACAATTAATTGCCGTAGCTGCCAACGGCGGCATGCGCGATGCAGAAAGCTTACTCGCGCAAGTATTTGCTCTAGAAGACACAAAAATTACGGCAAAAGAAGTAGCCAGCATCCTCGGCACAACAACCAATAAAGACATTCTCGATCTCCTCGAAGCCTTTACAAAGAAAGATATTCATCAATCAATTGCAGTAATAAATCGCGTCGTAGAAGGTGGATACAGCATAAGTAACTACACAAAATCCCTGATCATCAAGCTCCGCGCCCTACTTTTCTATACTCTTACATCTGATAAATCCTCCACAGAACTTCTCGAATTAACCAACGAAGAGAGAGCTGCGCTGGAACAACTAACAGCATCAACAACAACGCAAGATGTACTAGTCATGATGCGAGAATGTGAAAAAGCAAGTCAAGAAGTAAAAAATAGCATCATACCATCACTGCCACTAGAAGTAGCTGCTGTGATCATCTGCAAAAATCCAGAAAAAAATCAATCAAATACCACTGGTAACCCAGCCGATACATCTAAACAAGAAGTCGCGGAAAAATCAGTCAATCAAGAAACAAAAACGCAACCCAAAGCAATCACAAACCAACCAACAAAAAAACGCCAATCAAGTGTCTCTGATATAGCGCAAGATCAAGAGTCTACTCAGAAGGAACAACAGCAGAAAGTTGCAGATTCAAATCCATCAAAAATGGCAGGAGATCCAACCCTCCAGAACGTTAAAGACCGCTGGCCAGAATTCGTCCAGAGCATGCAAACAGAAAACCCTTCCCTCTCGAGTATAATCAGCAACTACGTCCCATCAGAAATCCAAGGATACAAAATCATCCTCCACGTAAAATACGACCTACACAAAGAAAAGCTAATGGAAGGTAAAAACAAGTTGACACTAAGTAGTTCGCTTGCTACAATCTTTAACGTGCCACTACATATAGAAGCAATAAAAAAGCAGGAAGAGATAGTACCGGCAGACATCCTCAGCCATGCAAAAGACCTTCTCGGAGGTCAAGTAGTGGAGGGATAAATGATAGAAATTAAAGCGTAGCCAAGCGGTATGGTATCTGCTCAGAGTCTATTTATAATCTCGCTTTCAAAGTGAATCTTTTCATGTTCGTTGCGAAAAATGTAGTGATTGAGGAAGAATATCTAGATATTCAGACGAAATCAATGCATTTTGCAGTAGAAGATGAGACGATTTTAACGGAAATGGAAATTGTAAATAGGCTCTCAGCTAACTATAGAGATCCAGTGTTGTGGATCAAAACAGTTTGTAGGTATAATGAGAAGGTTGAAGTAAAGTTAATATTTTGGGGCGTAGCCAAGCGGTAAGGCATCTGGTTTTGATCCAGTGTATCGGGGGTTCGAATCCCTCCGCCCCAGCTGAGAAAATAAAGACACCCGTTCGAGGGTGTTTTTGTTTTCTCAGCTA